>NZ_LWBL02000009.1 GCF_001644195.2 Bacillus marinisedimentorum
AGCTGGATGACTCCCTTCTCGCTTTTTATCCATAACGCAAAAATTTTATTATTTCCTTAACAATAAAAAAACCCGTATACACAATTAAGTGCATACGGGTAATAATTGATTCAAACGTTATTTACCTGCTCTTACCACATCTGGCTGATTGTCTTCGCCTGCATGTGAAGTGCCAGGTAATCCGGACCGCCCGCTTTGGAGTCTGTACCGGACATTTTGAAGCCGCCGAATGGCTGGTAGCCGACGATGGCTCCTGTGCAATTGCGGTTGAAGTACAGGTTGCCGACATGGAATTCACGCTTGGCGCGTTCGATGTGCTCGGCATTTCGTGAAATCAGGGCACCAGTCAGGCCGTATTCTGTGTTGTTGGCAATTTCAAGCATTTCATCAAAGTCTTTTGCTTTGGCAAACGCTGTAACCGGGCCGAAAATTTCTTCCTGCATAATGCGCGCTTTCGGGTCGGCATCCGCAAAAATGGTCGGCTGGATGAAGTATCCTTTGGACGTATCCCCTTCACCGCCAACGACTAGACGGGCTTCGTCCTTGCCGATATCGATATAGCCCATGATTTTATCGTACGCTTTCTGGTTGATGACAGGTCCCATATAGTAATTTTTCTCAGCAGGATTGCCGACTTCCAGTTCTTTCGCCAATGCAACAGTTTTTTCAAGAACTTCATCATATACCTCTTCATGCACGACAACACGTGACCCCGCTGAGCATTTCTGGCCGGAGAAGCCGAAGGCAGAGGCAAGCACAGCCTCAGCTGCAAGATCAAGATCGGCATCTTTGTCAACGAGGACCGTATCTTTTCCGCCCATCTCGGCAATGACACGCTTCAAATGATTCTGGCCTTCCTGAACAACGGCGGCACGCTGGTAAATGCGGGTTCCGACTGCTCTTGAACCAGTGAAACTGATTAGTGCCGCTTTCGGGTGGTCAACCATATAGTCACCGATTTCAAGCGGATCGCCCGGCACGAAGTTGACAACGCCTTTTGGCAGGCCTGCTTCCTCAAGGATTTCAACGAACTTGGCCGCAATCAGCGGTGTCGGCTCTGCCGGTTTCAAAAGAACTGTATTGCCGGTAACGATAGGAGCGGCGGTTGTGCCGACCATGATTGCCCCAGCAAAATTCCATGGCGGAATGACTACGGCTACCCCTGTTGGTGTATAAATGTATTCGTTCTTCTCGCCGTCACGGCTGTTCACCGGCTTGCCGTCCGCAAGTTCAACCATCTGACGAGCATAGTATTCAAGAAAATCGATGGCTTCGGCAATATCGGCATCTGCCTCTTTCCACGGCTTCCCTGCTTCTTTTATGAGGACAGCTGACAGCTCATGCTTGCGGCGTCTCATGATGGCAGCAGCCCTGACAAGGATTTCGGCACGTGCTTTCGGTGCCCAGTCTCTCCATGACTTTAGCGCCTCTTCGGCAGCATCAAATGCTTTGTCGATCAGTTCGGGTGTCGCTTTTGAGACGGTGCCGATTACCTCTTCCTTATTTGAAGGGTTGTAAGAAACGAGTTTGCCCTCGGTGGAAACCCGTTCACCGCCAATGACGAGATCATAATGTTCGCCGAGTGAATTTTCAAACTTCTTAACGGCTTCTTCAATGGCTCGTTTGTTTTCCTCTGCGCTGAAATCTGTGAATGGTTCGTGTCTGTATGGTGTAAACATGGACATACCCCTTTCTTCTTTATTACCTGTCTTAATAATGCAAATTTTGTGCCAATCTGCATTCCTTTTATTTTTAGCCAGATCGGCAATCTAAGAAACTATCATTATATTTACAATAGTGTAAAAACATTGTACACCAGTATTTACACTTTTGTAAATATCAATGCTTCATCATCCTCGGGAAGTGTTACTTCGAGAACAGGCCTTTCAGAGCAAATGCGATATTTTGCGGGCGCTCGGCCAGCCTTCTCATATAAAAACCGAACCAGTCATCGCCGAACGGCACATAGACCCTGACCTTATAGCCTTCCTGTGCGAGTGTTTCCTGCAGCTCTGTACGGAAACCGTAAAGGAACTGAAATTCAAACTGCTCCCTCGTTATGCCCCGCTCTTCTGTATAAGCTTTCACTTTTTCAATGATAGTATGGTCATGGGATGCGACCGCTGTATAGCTGCCGCTGTCCAGGTGCTGTTTGATGATTGAAAAGAAATTTTCATCCACCTTCCGTTTATCCTGAAATGCAACTTCAGGGGATTCCTTATAAGCACCTTTTACAAGGCGGAGGGACACTCCATTAAGCTGGTCGATATCTTCTGCTGAACGATATAAGTAAGCCTGAATGACTGTTCCGACATTATCAAAGTCCTTGCGGAGTTCTTGTAATAAATCGAGGGTCATCTGGCAGTGCGAGTAATCTTCCATATCAATCCTTACAAAAATGCCGTATTGGGCGGCGGTGCTGACAATTCGCCTCATGTTTTCCAGGGTGAAATCATAAGAAATGTCAAGGCCGATTTGTGTCAGCTTCACCGACAAATGGCTGTTCACTTCGTGATCGGCAATCGCCTCAATCGTGTTCACGCAGTAATTCGCCGATTCTCTCGCCTCAGGTTCAGTTGAAACAAACTCGCCCAAATGATCAAGTGTGCAGTGAATCCCCCTGGCATTAAGTTCTTTCACTTTTTGCATGGCACTCGGAATATCCATACCGGCAACGACCTGGGAAGCGCCAAGTTTCAGCCCCCATTTCTTTGCCATAGCATTCAACGGCCGGCTTTGCGAAGCATAAGAAAACAGGTTGTTTGTAACCTTTTCAATCATTTTATCCACCTCACAAAAAATCTGGATTATGAATCCGCTTACACCTGTTTCTATTGCAACAATTGTGCCAATTTTTTTAATTGAGAAATATCGGATAAATCCTTACAATAGAATTAACAATAGTGTTTAACGAATAATACATTTTACAGTTCTGTGTAAACTAACTGTATAGGAGGGTTTACATAAATGTTTAATCAGGACTTTCTTCTCTCTTCCCTGTCTATTCCATGGGATAAACATTATGACCCCAATTTTATGACAATCTATCCAGAAGACAGCCAGTTATCGGATGTGAAAGAAATTGATGACGGCAGGGATATTGCCCTCCAAAACAGCAGCGGTGAATTCGTCGGGGCCGTTCCCTATCAAACACTCATCAGGGTGATTTTCCAGCAATGGAAAATCTCATCTTCCTATTACAATACGTTGCTGGAAACGATTGAAGATGCCGTTACTGCGGTTGATCAGGGCGGCAACATCATATCCTGGAACGAGCGGGCACAGGATATGTTCAAATGGCCGGAAAGCGAAATTCTTGGGAAGCCGATTACGGATTATTTTCTTGAAGATAACATCAAAGTCATGTCGGTTGTGACAGAAGGCAAGGAAGTCCGCCGCCAGTATCACCACCCCCGCGAAAATGTCCATGTGCTTATCAACGCATCGCCGGTCCGGATGAATGATCATATTATCGGGGGCATATCGGTCGAACATGATATCACCGACATGGTCAGGCTCAGCAACGAGCTTTCCCAGACGACAGCTTATGTGCGTGATCTTGAAACCCAGATGGAAAACGGCCATGCTTCCGACCAACCGTTTGCACGGATAAAAGGCAGAAGCCCCGCACTATTGTCAGCCATCCAACTCGCTGAAAGAGTCGCAGTCTCCGATATTCCGGTCATGATCACCGGGGAAAGCGGCGTCGGAAAAGAATTGTTCGCCCAATCTATCCATGCCGAAAGCCGCCATGCGGATGGGCCTTTCATTGATATCAACTGCGGAGCAATCCCGCCTTCTTTGTTTGAAAGTGAATTGTTCGGATACGAAAAAGGGGCATTCACCGGTGCAAACACAACCGGAAAAAAAGGGAAACTGGACGCCGCAAGAGGCGGGAGTCTGTTTCTGGATGAAATCGGTGAACTGCCGCTTGATTTACAGGTGAAACTGTTGAGGGTCCTGCAGGAGAAGCAATTTTACCGGATTGGCGGAACACAGCCTATTTCGATAAAGGACGTTCGGATTATATCGGCAACGAACCGGGATGTCGATGAAATGATTGAAAGCGGCCATTTCCGTGAGGACTTATATTACCGGCTTAATGTCGTGTCGGTCCATGTCCCGCCGCTCCGGGAACGGATTGAAGACCTGCCTCATCTCATCCAGCTGTTTATGCAGGAGTTTTCCGTTAAGTATTCGAAACCGATTCCGGTAATGGCTCCTGAGCTCATGTATGTCCTGCTGCATCATAACTGGCCGGGCAACATCCGGCAGCTCCGAAATATTATGGAGCGTCTGATGATTTTGTGTGACGGCGAAGCCATATCTGCCCGCCATTTGCCGCGGGATTTTGTAAAAAACAGCGCAGCATCGGTCGCTGTCGCTACTGAATCGTTTGAAACCGTTCCGGATATCCCGGCCCCCGATGAAAAAACACAAATCGAACAGGCCCTCATGAAAACATACGGCAATAAATCGGCTGCAGCCGAAATGCTTGGAATTTCCCGGGCTACGTTATATAACAAAATCAAAAAGTATGGCCTTTAGTCTGACTTACACTTAAATAACTTGGGAGATTCTTCAATTGGTAAACCACATTACTGATTCTGGAGCAGCTTTTCCGGTTGAATTTTCAGTTGATAAGGCAGGGGCTTACGGGCAGGTTTTTATTCGGGGATCAGAAGCGGTTGTGACACGAAGATTAAACAGGGTCAGAAAAAAGAGCCGATGGCCAATGCCTCGGCTCTCTTTCATTATGAGTTATTGTTTGGGGTGGGAAGGACGGGAAATATGGTCGAGCGTAAACCCTGTCCGGACTTCACCTTTGTCATTAACAGCCAGGTCGCCGATTGATACTATGCCAACAAGCTTGTTGTTCTGATCAGTAACAGGCAAGCGGCGGATTTGCTCGTCTGACATGAGACGGAATGCATCATTTACATCCGTATCTGGTGGGCATGTCTCCGGATTTGTTGTCATTACCTCTTCTGCAGCAAAATCTGCGCTTCCTTTTTCAGCAAGACCCGCTACGACGATATCACGATCAGTTACGACCCCTTTTACCACTTGATCCTGATCCACAACCGGCACAACGCCGACATCAATTTCTTTCATTATTTTAGCGACCTCCGTAATATTTGCCGAAGGTGCAACCGTGCGAACATCTTTAGTCATGATTTCTTCCAGTTTTGGTATCAAAGTATCCCTCCTTAAATGGTGGTATATATTCATTACCCATTTTTCTTCCAATCCATTCTTAAAAAGAGATTGGCACACGTATCCTGTCTTCTCTGAATCCCGGAAACCTGGAGCATGAATGAGTTTGACAGGTTGGCTGAATAGTGTCAGCTTATGCTATAATCCGAAACAGTTTATTTAAGGAAAGGCAGGACTAAGATCAATGTCCATTTTATTGCTTGTGTTCATGTTTTTCGGATTTGCAGGTTTTTGTATCGCTGCGATCCGCATTGTGGATGACAAATATGAAAGCGGCAGCCGGACGAAGACAGCGCTTGTGATTTCACTCGTTGTCATGTTTGGATCGTTTATTTTGCAGCGGCTGTCTGTCTAGAATTATCCCTGCTGTAAGAAAAGTGCAAGGCGTCCCCCCTATGACGATAGCCACTGGCGCCTGGAACTAGACGCCAGCGAGCACTGCTGTTTAAATCTATATTCTAAAAATCGAAATGTTTCTTTGCTGACAATTTATACTCCTATACCGTGAAAAATAAGCCCTGCCCGAACAATCACCCGGGCAAGGCTTCTTAATTAAAACGACCAATTATACGCTTTTACTTTTGCTTCTGCCGCTTTTCCGGCGATCTCAGCCGGCAGCTCAGGATAGTTCAATTGGAAGCCTGCTTTTCCGCCAGGATTTAGACTCACCTCAATCCCCCCATCCAAAACACCGAGGAAATTACCGGCTTCATCAAACAAAGCTGCAGAAATCCTGATATCGTCCGCTTTTTGATCCGTCGGGTTTGATACCATACCCGTAACGATGTATGGGGTTCCGTATTCGGGATCTCCCTCTTTCAGCTTTATGCTGTCCGTTTCGAGCATCATTGGCTCTTCCGCAGTTTTACTGAAATCAAGGTTGATGTCAGCGCTTTTGAATTCATCAGGACTTGATGCGCCTTCCATTATTGTCGACTCGCTGATATAAGCTGTTTCACCCGGCATAATGACATCAGGTGTTGCCGAAAACATTTGTGCGGTTCCGAGGATGCTGCCGTCTGTTCCGTTAAAGTTAATTTGGAGGGCACCAAGTGCAGCCGGCGCGTTGCCTGTATTCTTGATAACTGCTGAATAATGCGCCCATACAGTATCGATACTGTCCTCCCATGCTGCATATGTCTCTTCTATGACTTCTATAGAAGCTTCTTTGCCTTCCTCCTCTTTTTGCCGCTGTTTCACTTCTGCTGGCACCGGTGTATCAAAGCGGCCTCTCATCTCTTCATAACTTTCCTTCATATCTTGATCTTCTGCATTTCCGGAAAGAACCATAAAAAGCTTAAATGTTTCATCATCTTTTGCATAAGCATGAATGTTTTCTCTCAAATCGCCGTTTTTGTCATCCAAATGAACAAGAACGGCCTTCCACTCTTCCCCATCCTCTTTACCTGAAATACTTTCGATCACCTTTGGATTCTGGCTGTTCGCTTTATCCGATTCAGTCACTGTTCCGGCGGATAATTCATATAGCCCTTGTGTTTCGCTGTGTATATAGTCATTTATATACGCTTTCTGGGTTTCTTCGTCAGCAAACATCGCTTCATAATATTCTTTTGCCGCTTCCTCCTCCTCATCCAGATTTTCCTTTTCCTTCACTTTCTCCTCCGTGTTTCCGCCGTTGGCCTGTTTTGATTCCATCGTGCTCTCTTCCGCTCCACATGCGCTGACCAACATAATCAACACAAACATTGAAATGACAGCAATACCTTTTTTCATTTTTCTTCCCCCCTGATATATTTCAGTTTGAAGAGCAAATCATCTCCAGATGCCAAGCTGTTCCTCCATTGAAGGAAGTTTTCTTTTACTCTTCTGTCTGCAATTGCATCATACCAACTGACCCATACCAAAAACGGCACACCTGGAAAATCCTTTCCAAAATGATTGAAAATTGCCTGGCAATTGCCAGGCAATCACACAGCATTCCTATCCACCATTCCAGCCTATTTTTGAGTTGTATTCCCATTTGTCCAAACGAATCTTCATGGTCTGCATAATGTAATAGTGTAAGAACTAAGGAGGTGTTAATGAATGGGTTACGGCTCTGGTTACGGTGGAGGATTCGCCTTAATCGTTGTTCTGTTTATCCTCCTCATCATCGTCGGTGCCTCATGGTACTAAAATGATGAAAATGCAAGAGCCCCCATCTGCGGATGAGGGCTCTTGTATATCTGTACATATGTTAAACATAGCGTTTGCAAATTAAGCAGGTCATGCGTTAGAATGGGTAACTGTGTGCCTGGCCGAAGCTCCAGGCAATGAACGAAATTGCTATTTTATCCTTATTATAATGTATGCATAACACCATTACTTCGAAAGAGAGGAGGATTTGATGCTGCTCAGCAAGCTGGCGGAAACGGAAGAATCAAAAGATCCGCAAGAGCTGAAAAGAGAATTGGACGAATTGGAGATTCAAATGTTCAGGATACAGCAAAACATGAAAGATATCGCCAAAAAACGGCAGGTCCTCGGCATTGACCAGGCAAAAGACGATAACTGGGTTATTGTATCAGCTGTCGATGACGGCAATATTTGCAAAGTCATGCTGAATGAGTGCAGCCGTTCTTTCCGGGGATCTTGGGATTTTTCCATCCATGCCGAATACAGGGATAAAAACACGATCCATATCGGCGACATCCGCGGACCTGAAGGAAAAGGATATGGGACAGTGCTGATGGATCACCTGAAAGAAATCGCCAGGGACCAGAACATCCAGTATATCACCGGTGATATCGCTGCACGCGATTGGGATCATGTCGATCGCCTTGAGCATTTTTATACTAAACACAATTTTGAAATAGACCTTGATTTTGAAAACAAGTCCGGTAAAATCGAATGGACGGATATGAATTAGACAGCATTTCCTGATAAGGCTGGGACAAAAATATTTTAATCAAAAAAATCCGAACTATGCTGCGAAGCTTCAAATGGAATTTCGCATTGGTTCGGATTTTTTATTTTACGGCTTTCTGAACATGATCTATAGAGTTAAGCAGTTAGTTATGGCCGGGCTTTTTTTATAAGGCTCTGTTAAACGCTAGTGTTGATTTCCGTTGCAGGTACTCGCTTTCACCCAAGGGCACAAGTGCGACATCCGTTTCTGCTTCCCTCCGGTCGCACTCACGGTGTCTTCTTTGCCGCGGGACGGGCGGTGAGCCTTCTCATCGCTGACGCTTTTGCGGGGTCTCACCTGTCCCGCTAATCCCGCAGGAATCTCGGACCTTCCACTCCAATCAACTAGTGAAAAAATCAACATTGTGCTTTAACACAGCCTTTTATAAAGACAATCCATTTTCTAACAAGCTCATTCATTTCCCGTCGGATAACCATTTTTCACGCCGTACCCATATAGCTGCGTTGCGGGAGTGCCCTTTTCACGCGGGACTCCGTGTTTTTCACGCCAAACTCAGCACATTTCACGGTCACTACCCCACATTTCACGCCGTACATCACAACTTTCGCGCCGGTGCATCTGTTATGCTTTTTTCGTATTTCTTTTATACAACCCACACAGATGAAAATGAATGGTGCATGGAATTTGTTACATTAAGCCGCAGTGTTTGATTGTTTCTTTACAGGGGAATTACGTTGTAGCAAGTAGACCTGAGCAAAAAGGGGAACTTTATTATGGAATATTATTTTAACAATTGGGAATGGCATAATTTTGACAATTTAGAGGAAGCAGAAAAAGCCGCAGACTCAATGGATGATCCCCATTTGCCTGATTGGCTTGACAGAGCAAAAAATGAAGAATTTAGCGAATTCGTGTCTCAAGTTCTCTCATGGGGCGAAGAACATGCAACTGTATCCAGCCTGATTACGTATGATTATGAAGAAGACAGGGATATGCCCTGTTATATCTATGTGACAAAGAAAAAACTGATCACAATCGGCCTGGACTTCTCGAAACTTAAAACGATCGAAAAGAAGGATACGGTAAAACAGTTTTCAAACGCCGGCTCTGCACCACAGGGTCTTTTGCGCCTTCTCGGAGATATTTTAGAAAGCTTTCTGCTTGAGTTGCAGCCTACCGGTGATCACATCAAACGGGTACATGAAAGGGTCAGCCAGAACCGGCGTGTAAATCACCTTGAACAAATTTACAATTTCCGCTACAAATTAATGCGCTGGGCCGATTTGGAGTTGGGACTCAAAGAGCTTTACGCCACACTTGAGGAAGCTTATCTTGACGAACTGACCGAAGAAAAAGAATATCAATTGGTGAAATCCCGTTTCAGCCGGTTTGAAATGCTTATCCACAACTTTGAAAAGGATCTTGACACCCTGCGCGAACTGAATAACGGACTGGTATCCTACCGGGCCAACGAAATCATGAAAACATTGACCGTTTTCACAGTGCTGATCACACCGATAACTGCGCTTGGCGCATTGTGGGGGATGAACTTTAAATATATGCCTGAACTGGACGAGAAGTGGGGGTATTGGGCATCTCTGAGTTTGATGGCAATCATTTCTACAATCATCTTTTTGTGGCTTAAGAAAAAAGGCTGGACTGGCAATATTTTAAAAAATAAAGACAAAAAACCAAAAAAGTTTTCTTTTTTTGATGATAAGTAGATACCCTGCCTGAACATACTAACGGGTGCGGTTTTGAACAAAGGTACAAAATAGAACGGAAAACAACAGTAGTTTCACCAACCAAATCCGTATGATGAAGAACATAGAAAAACGCTCCTAGTGTAAAAAACTTGGAGCGTTTCTGTAAATTGTCTGATTCGAATTGCTTTTATTCAGCCTACTGATTTGGACAAAAACAATCAATCCTGCCGCCCATTGTTTTGTAAAATGAAGTGGATTCACTGTTACCGATAAGATCCGGTTGGTGTTATTCTTGCCTTTATCAATATGTTTTAGGCACTTATTTGAAATATAGTTGACATCAGTTTTTCTTAAATGTCCGTACATAAAAACTGTCAGGGTTTGAAAAAAAAAAAAAAAAAACTGCAAACTTTGTTTGCAGTCACCTAAACAGGTGGAGAAAAAATGAATTACTACAGGATAATGTAAGCGTACGCTATTCATCCCGCGTTTCCCAACCTGATAAATAGAGCATTATTCTTGAAATTGAAACATTATCCAATGACTCCTGCTGTTTCCTTCATTTTTCGGAAACCAATATGAACATATTCATATTATTTAATTTATTCAAGGCCGTTTCCCCGATTTATGGGTAGTGGCCGCCGTTTCCGCTTCTCTTTTCAAAAAGGCTTCGGCGTGTTTGCGTTCAAGCGGTCTGGCAAACAGATATCCCTGTCCGTACGAACAGTCGAGATCCTGTAAAAATTGCAGCTGCTCATCTGTCTCTATCCCTTCAGCTGTAACATCAAGCCGCAAATGCCTCGCAATTGACAGAATCGCCCTGATGATTTCCCTGCTTTCACTTTTTTCTTCGATATCTTTGATGAAGGTGCGGTCAATTTTAATATGCTTGATGCCGAGGAGCCTCAAATAATTTAAGGAACTATGGCCAGTACCGAAGTCATCAATCGATACATGGACTCCAAACTCCCTCAGCTTTTCAATGACTTCAAGGGCATACTCAACATTTTTCATTGCCAGGCTTTCCGTAACTTCGAGTTCCAAAAGGGAAGGATCGAGAGCCGTTTCATTCAGTATGTCTTCCACTGTATGTATAAAATTCGGATGCTCAAGCTGTTTTATGGATATGTTAACCGCCATTTTCAATTGTTTCTTATAAACAATTTGCCAGTT
The DNA here is from genome assembly GCF_001644195.2 of Bacillus marinisedimentorum. NCBI lineage: Bacteria > Bacillati > Bacillota > Bacilli > Caryophanales > Bacillaceae > Bacillus > Bacillus marinisedimentorum. Next base: position 10,966 of record NZ_LWBL02000009.1, read on the forward strand.
TTGAAGTTCTCTTACCGCATTCCGGAGCACCCATTCGCCGATTGGAACGATATCCCCTGTTTCTTCGGCCAGCGGAATAAAAGCAACGGGGGAAATCACACCGCGTCCCGGGTGTTTCCAGCGGAGCAGGGCTTCGAACCCGGTAATCGTTCCAGAGCGCAAATCAATCTGGGGCTGGTACAGAATCCGAAATTGATTTTTCGTTAACGCATGTCTGAGATCTGTCTTTAACTCCACAACTTTGTTGCTCTCTTTCAACATTTCTTCTGAATAGATCTGGTACTGGTTTTTACCGGAGTCTTTCGCATGATACATAGCCAAATCGGCGTACTTCATCAAAGCGGGAGCGGTCCGCCCATGTTTCGGATAACAGGCTGCCCCCATGCTCGTTGTGATGGTAACCGTTTTCCCATCAATGCTGATGGGCAAAGTGACCACACGGATCAATTGATCCAGTATATCATGAAGCCTTGCCTCATCCCCCGGCAGCAGGATGACAAACTCATCCCCGCCGACACGTGAAACCGTTCCCTTATGCTTCAGTGCTTTGCTCAGCCGGATGCCCATTTGCTTCAAGACGGTATCCCCGTGCTGGTGGCCATAATAATCATTGATCATCTTGAATGAATCAAGATCGAGGAATAGCAGGTAAAAAGGTTTCCGGCTTTTAATGGTCATTTTGATCTGATTCTGAATCGCCATCCGATTCGGCAGCCCCGTCAAAGGGTCATGATGGGCCAAAAATTCGAGTTTTTCATTATTTTCCTCGAGTTCAGCCTGCTTTTCCTTATACTGTTTTTCACCATACTTCATGGCTAAAAGAATGAGCAAAAAGACCGTCAGCAGCTCAACAATAAAATCATCTCTGTTTTCACCCAATCCAGATGCCTCAAGCATTGTCAGGCAGGCGCCGATCACTCCGCTTGCAGCAAGGAAAGAAAAAACAGCCTGAAATGAAAGCGGTACGTTTCGCCGGTTGCGGAGCTGGTCGACCCTCACCTGTTTCAAAACCCTGACAAGGAGGAAAAACGTAATTATATACAACAGCATACTTACGATGAGGATTTTCCATTCCCACTCGATCTCAGCATGATTGTACTCTTTTAATACATACGCAGGCAGCATCACAGTTACCGTACCATAAACAACACTCAATAAGCCCGTGTACCTTGAAGAAGAATCAACTGCCAATATTTTTCCCAAGAAATGAGTGAACACCGTATAAATCAAAAAAGAAAAAACGAAAGAAAAAATCAATTCCGGGTATACGTCAAAAAAAGCGAGCGAATGTCCGCTGGCAAGCAGCAAAAAACCGGCAGTCACCCACAGCGAAAGTGCAAGAAACAGCGCCTGTGCATATGTACACATCCATTTTTCCCGCGTCATATTCGGAAGCAGAAACACTCCGAAAATAAGCAGCATATTCATTAAAACTGCAAGAAATAAAAAGACCAGCTCATCCCCCATGTTGTCAAACCTCCATTTATGCGGACACCTACTGCAAAATGGGCAATTAAACCCATTTCGATTTGAAAAAATAGCCTTCTTCTTCATGATACACCTGTTAGCAGCATCTCGTATAGGCCTATAAGACCATTTAGTAACAGTATGTAAATATTTTGCTGATATAGGATGGCTCTATTCTAAACTTTTGTTTATAATATAGACAAGTGTTTATGGGATATTTAATAAGGGGGCCCGGTCATGAATGAGAACGAAAAAAAGATATTGTCGATGATTAAAGATAACCCTTTTGTGACACAGCACCAGCTCTCAAAACAGCTCGGACTCTCCCGTTCCGCTGTCGCAGGCTATATTTCCAACCTTATGAAAAAAGGGGAAATTATCGGAAGGGCTTACGTGCCCAAGGAAGAAAGATTGATTACTTGTATCGGCGGGTCGAATGTCGACCGCAAATCATGGATTCATGGCGACATCCAGTGGGGCACCTCGAATCCGGTGACCAGTAAAAAGGCAAAAGGCGGCGTCGCCCGCAACGTCGCAGAAAACCTCGGCCGCCTTGGCATGCCTGTCTCTCTTTTGACTGTCGTTGGTGAAGATCCGGATGGAGAGTGGCTGCTTGACAGCTCCAAAGAACATATGGACATCAGCCCGTCGTATTCGATTCACGAAGCGGCAACCGGTTCGTATACAGCACTTCTTGACGAAAGCGGCGACATGATTGTAGCCCTGGCTGATATGGGAATTTATGACCGCATCGAGGATTCTGATATCGACAGGCGCTGGAACATCCTGGCCGCATCAAGTTTTGTCATGATCGACACGAACTTTTCAAGCGAAGTCATCAGTCATGTCATCAAACGCTGCGGCCAGAGCAACGTGCCCCTTTGCGTTGCGCCTGTTTCGGCTCCCAAAGTGAAAAAATTGCCTCATCGATTGGAAGGCATTACACTCCTGGCAGCAAATCGCGACGAGATAGAAGCGATGACGGGCATCACGCTTGAAAACGAAGAGGATTTTAAGAAGGCGGCGGCTTCCCTGTTTTCAAGAGGAGTCGAAAACGTGGTGATCACGTTTGGCAAAAAAGGGCTTTTTTATTTTGACCGCTCGGCTTCCTACGGCAGATTGCAGGCTCCTTCCCTAAAAAAAATCCGGGAAGTGACAGGGGCTGGCGACGCCCTTGTGGCAGGCATCCTTTACGGGCTGAACAGGCACATGGATCTCGGCGAAGCGTGCCGCTACGGCATGGCTTGCTCGATTCATTCCCTGCAGACGGAAGATACCGTCTCCCGCGATTTGAATGAGCTTTCTTTGCAGGAAACATACCAATACTATTTTGGAGGAATCAAACCATGAATATCGATTCTTATCTTTCATACTCAGAAGAAGTTGCGGCTGCACACCGTGAAAACCGCCCTATCGTAGCCCTTGAATCTACAATTATTTCGCATGGAATGCCTTATCCGCAAAATGTGGACACAGCACTTGAGGTAGAGGAAATCATCAGGCAAAACGGTGCCGTACCGGCCACCATTGCCATTCTAGACGGCAAAATAAAAATAGGTTTGTCAAAAGAAGAAATCGAGTATCTTGCGCAAGCCGATAATGTCATTAAAGCCAGCCGGCGTGACCTGCCTTACTTGCTGGCAAAGCAGAAAAACGGTGCGACGACTGTTGCCGCCACAATGATTTGTGCAGAGCTTGCCGGAATAAGTGTGTTTGCGACAGGCGGCATTGGCGGTGTCCATCGCGGTGCGGAAGAAACGATGGATATTTCGGCAGACCTGCAGGAGTTGGCCCAGACAAATGTTGCAGTAGTATGTGCAGGCGCAAAGTCCATTTTAGATCTTGGCCTGACGCTTGAATATCTGGAAACACACGGAGTGCCTGTCCTTGGTTACGGTACGGATACGCTGCCGGCATTTTATACAAGATCTAGCCGGCACCCGATTGACTACCGGGTGGACACCCCGGCAGAAGCGGCTGAGCTGATCAGGATCAAATGGGAACTCGGCCTTGAAGGAGGCATTGTAGTCGCCAACCCTGTGCCTGAAAAAGATGCACTCAGTGAGGACTTCATCAGCTCGGTCATTGAAAATGCCCTTGCCGAAGCAAAGGCACGGAATATCACCGGCAAAGATGTCACACCGTTTCTCCTGAGCCGCGTAAAGGATTTGACAGAAGGCAAAAGCCTTGAAACAAACATTGCCCTAGTCAAAAACAACGCCCAAATTGCAGCATCCATCGCTGTGAACATGTAAGACGGAGAGTGATTGCCTGTCTTAGGGCGGATTTGTGCAGATGGACGAAGTTTTAAAAAAACCGTACAGAACGGTGCCTGGCAATTGCGACGCAATTGCCAGGCATTTTTATTCTTCTCCGGAATACAGGCAGTGCAGTTTTTTGGTTTCTTCTGTCATTTTTTGGACAAGGGATGGCGGGGAGATTACTTTCGCTTTGCTGCCCCAGTTCAGGATCCAGCCGATCAGGCCGTCGCTCACTGATGCTTTAGCTGAAAGGATGAAATGGTCCTCATCAGCCGGACGGATATCAGCCCCCATGCCGAAGCGGTCCAATACGGGGTTGATCAAGATATTGCTGAACCGGATTTTTATCCAGTCCTCCTCCCCGCTGAACATCTGAAAGCTTTTACCTACGTAAGCGGTAATATCAAAGAGTTCTTTTTTAAAACGCTGCTCCTCTTTGACTTTCACATCGCGCATGCGGTCCACCCGGTAATGGCGCATTTCCCCTGTCTTCATGAATTTTCCGATCAAATAATAAAAATCATTATTCCAGATCAATGCATACGGCTGGACATCATACCATCCACCATCACGATGGAGAGTGAATTCTTTGCGGGCGTTATATGTACCGTATTGATATCTCAGATGCTTGCTGTCGGAGATGGCTGTATGGATTTTATCGATATTGAATTTAATCTGTTTATAATCAACACTTGAGGGCTGGCTGTAAATAAGCGGGCTCGGCAAGCTTTTGGCAATATGCCGGCTTGTCAAAAGCTTCAGCTTGCTGATAATCCGGTCAGTTTCATCTTCTGTTATGAACTTCGCGCTCAATACAGCATCAACGAGGAGACGAAGCTGATATGTTTCAAAGATTGGATCCTGATGGCTGTAGAGCTTCTTGCCTTTTTCACCGGTATTTTCCATCACCTCAAAACCGGTATCGTTCAGAGCATTAATATCCCGCTTGATCGCCCGCTTATCCACTTCAAACTCTTCACCAAAAACAAGCTTCAATTTCCCAATCAGATCCTCAACAGACAGCTCATGGAGTTCATCTGTCTCGTTCAACAAAATTTCCCGTAACTCCAATATGCGATGAGATGCCGAAACAGGCATGGAACCACCTCTTTTTTCTATTAGCTCTGTAAAACGAAGCTGTTGATTCCCACTTCAGGTGCTCACTTTCACCAATGGCACAAGTGCGGCAGCCGTTCTTGCTTCCCTCGGCTGCATAAACCTTGTCTTCTTTGCCACAGGGCGTACGTCTCCTTCTTGCAGCCGGGCCTCACCTTTCCCGCTGCTTCTGCTGGAGTCCCGCACATGCGGCTCCTATCAACAACAGCAAAATTAGCAATATGCTTTAACATAGCCTTTCTACTACATGTTAATCTGATATCAATTGTATCATATTGTAAATTCAGTCCCGCTCTTCTCTTGTTTCTCCCAGTTACCTTGGCAGAAACACAAATTCCTGCAGCTCTGATGCACCCAAAATTGTATCCCTTTCCTTTTTTTAATAGACTGATAGAGAAGGATATAAATTAAGGAGGAGACGACATGAGCGAAGCGAAACAAACGGTTTATGTGAATGAATTTACGAATGGAATTCTGGATCCGGAAGGCGGGATGCTCGGGCCTGTCAAGGACGGCGGGCATATTATCGCCAATACAACTCCTGGCTGCTGGGGACCGATGATCACCCCATGCCTGAGGGGCGGCCATGAAGTGACAAAGCCGGTTTTTGTCGAAGGAGCTGAAGTGGGCGATGCGATTGCGATCCGGCTAAAGTCAATCCAGGTCACATCCCTTGCCACATCATCCGGGAATGACAAGCCGGTGGACGGCCGCTTCCTTGGTGATCCGTTTGTTGCGGTGAAATGTCCTGAATGCGGCACGATGTACCCGGAAACTAAAATTGAAGGTACAGGGCCTGAAGCAATCCGCTGCAGCAATTGCGGCGCCGATATCACTCCTTTCGTGTTTACGAATGGCTACACAATCGCTTTTGATTCGAGCAGGACAATTGGTGTCACCCTGTCAAAAGAGGCAGCCGAGGAAATTGCGCTTGACGGCCGCACGTTCATGTCAACACCTGAGAACTCCGTCCAAAATCCGGTCGTGACCTTCGCTCCTCATGACCTTGTCGGAACGGTAGCCAGACTTCGTCCTTTCCTCGGACAGCTTGGAACGACTCCGAAACGGGCGCTGCCCGATTCCCACAATGCCGGGGACTTTGGCCAGTTTTTGATCGATGCCCCGCATGAATACGGCATCACTAAGGAGCAGCTTGAAGACCGGACGGATGGCCATATGGATATCAACCGGGTCCGAGAAGGGGCAATCCTGATTTGCCCTGTGAAAGTGCCGGGCGGCGGTGTTTATCTTGGTGATATGCACGCCATGCAGGGCGACGGTGAAATCGCCGGCCATACGACAGATGTCGCCGGCATTGTGAATATGCAGGTAAAAGTGCTGAAGGATCTTGATATTGAAGGTCCGATTCTGCTGCCGGCCGCCGATGATCTTCCATACCTTGCAAAACCTATTACCAAAAAAGAACGGACCCAGGCTAAAAACCTTGCTTCCCAGTGGGGTGTCCGGAAGCTTGAGGAGTCCCTGCCGATTTCCTTTATCGGAACCGGTGCCAACCTTAACGAAGCGACCGAAAACGGCTTAAAACGCGCTGCTGACCTGTTTGGCGTAACAGCACCCGAAATCATGAACCGCGCCACTATAACAGGTTCAATTGAAATCGGCCGGCATCCGGGCGTCGTCACCGTCACATTCCTGGCACCTACCCCATACCTCGACAACATCGGACTGACCGCCTTAGTCAAAGACCAATACCGCGAACAACTCGCAGATTAGAATTGAAATACCCATCAAATGCCTGGCAATTGCTTCGCAATTGCCAGGCATTTTTTCAGCTGATTTTTTTCCATCTCAATTCATTTTTGGCAAGTTGCACAATAATTACAAAGGAAGGGAGCCTGTTTCGCCCCCTCCTTTCTTTTGATGTATAGCGATTTTAAATCGGGCCAATGATAAAGCGGTAATGTTTTAAATCTCCTGTCCTGGTAAATATATTATTATTCGGCAAAAAGGAGCGGAAAACATGAACTTATTATGGGATTTCGATGGAACCCTATTTAATACATACCCGACTTATACAGCAATATATAAACATGTAATCGGGCCTTCAACGGATGAAAACGAAATTTACCGAAAGCTCAAAGTTTCGTTTTCTCACGCAATCCGTTACTATGCACTCACCAAAAAACAGGTCAAGGAAATCTATGATAAAATCGCTGATATTCCGGTGCATGATCCGCAGCCTTTCCCCGGTGTCGAGGAAGTTCTCAAACGGGCCGACAAAAATCTTATCATGACACATAAGGACAGGTCCGAGGTGGAAGCCATTTTGCGGCATCACGATTGGCTTCGGTACTTCTCCGAAATTGTAACCGAAAAAGACGGCTTCCCGCGCAAACCCGATCCGGAAGCTTACCGGTATCTCCATGAAAAATATCACCTCGACCTCGTAATCGGGGATCGTACAATTGACATTAAGCCGGCACAGGAACTGGGCATCAAAACCTGCCTGTTTCAAAACAAGGAAAAAGGCGCTGATTATTATGTAAATGACTATCGTGATTTCTTCGGTTCGGTTCCCGGTTTATAAGTTTGCAAAACAAAAGGCAGAACGTCTCTCAACCCGAGACTGCTTCTGCCTTTTTAACCTTTGAATTACAAAGGGTCTTTCAGCCGTTTAACCATAATGGTCTGCGGCTCAATCCCCGGAATGACGATCGCTTCAGATGAGAGGATTTCCCAGCCTTTGTTCAAATAAAACTGGCGTGCTGTTTCATTGCCTTTGCCGACTGTCAATATGGCTTTTTCACACGGCAGCCGCCCGAGCAGGGCATCGTGCAGATGGCTTCCAACACCGCGGCGGCGAAACTGTTTATCAACAGCAAGCTCAACCAGTTCGAACGAGTTCGTCAGCCATTCTTCACCTGCTTCAGGATCAAGTGCCTTCTTCAGCTGGCTGTGGTAAAACTGTCCCGGCAATGATGCATACCCGTAAATGAATCCAATGACATCCCCTTGACTGTTAAAAGCGGTGAATCCTCTGAATCCCGGTCTTTTTGAATGTTTAAGGATGTTTTCTTTCGCCTCTTGTAAATCACGATCAGTGTAATGCCTATCAAAAAAACTGTCGCTGAATAGCCTCACAACTGCATCAAAAGAAGGATCGGACGTGTGAAATGGCAGCAAACGCACTTTTTCTTTAATCATCTCTGCTCCCTCCCGGCGGCTTAAGTTTCACAATATGATTTGACATTTACTCTTACTATTTCTTTACAAGCTGCCCTTATTCCTTTATTCTCCTGTTTTTGTAAAGAAACGTTCATGATTGGCGCAACAGGAAAAAGCAGATACTGCCCGGCCCGAGTTGTGTACTACAGGAATATATACGATTGTACAAGGTATCATTTTATATTGTGCAAAAATGCCGAAACGGATTCACCATCGGACACACTGTGGTCAAGAAAAGGGACGGAACTCTGCCGTTTTTGAGTTGCCAGGCAATTGCCTGGCAACTTTTCCTGCTGAAAATCTCCGCCCTGAATCAAATTTTGTACACATGCACAATTTCCAGATTGGTTTGCCTATGACGGTGGTAAACAGTAAGAAAAGGAGGTTGAAACTGGTATGCTTATGTATTTACTCGCTTTGATTGCGCCTCCGCTTGCGGTGCTTCTGACTGGCAAGCCTATGAAGGCCTTGCTTAATCTCATCTTGACCTCTATTTTCTGGCTGCCTGGTGCAATCCATGCGTTCCTTGTTGTGAAAAACCGGCAGGAAGCGGTTTAATCATCGAACCATCCAGAACTAAAGAGTCTGATATTCAATCATTCACCGAAGGCTTGTCCCATTCAGCGGGAAAGCCTTTTTCCGCTGCTTTTTTTGAAACATTCGGCCTTGGAAAATCGTATAAATACTGAAGCTCATGCATTTACATAAAAACCATTTTAAAAAGAGGATGTGGTCACATGCTTGAACAAGGCCTGCAAGCCAAAGTCGATTCTTACAAACGCCTTTATGGCGAGCTCAAGAAACAATTGAAATGGAAAGTCTCTGATCCGCGTGCACTTATGCTTGTCGCTTCGATGTATATCATTAACGGTAAGCCTTTTGAAATGGAACGCTTTATCGCGCTGAGTGACGCCATAAAGAAGAAAGCCGGGATGTTTTCAACCCTGAACTCATATCAGCGTTTTACCGCAGCAGCTATGCTTGATGTCCGCTTTGAGAAACCCGAAGAGAAAATCGAGGATCTTCTTAGCTTATACCGGCATCTGACAGACGGGGGATTCAGCCGCGGTGCGTTCACCTATCTATCCGCACTGGTCATGCTGAGCTCTGAGCCGGATGGTGAGGGCTATCATCAGAAAATTGAACGATCTCTCACAATCTACAAAGGCATGCGTTCCAGGCATTTCTTCCTTACTTCCTCATCAGACTATCCGCTTGCTGTCCTTCTTACAGAACGCAGCGAACCAGTTGAAGAAATAATGGAGCATATTGAATTCTTTTACGGCAATTTGAATGACCAGGGATTCCGAAAAGGAAATGACCTGCAATTTTTAAGCCATATATTATCGATCGACCAGCAGGCAGACACCAGGGTTCTGATTGAAAGGAGCAAGCAAGTATTCGATGCACTTCATGACGCTGGAATTCGCCCTAAACCGGCATATTATCCTGCGATAGGCTTGCTCTCCCTTCTTGAAGACCGGACAAACACGATTCTCACCGTCCGTGAAATCGCTGACCAGCTGCTTGACGATAAGTTATTCAGATGGCATAAGGATATGAATTTTATGATGGGAGTGAATATTCTTTTGAGTGAAAAACTTGAAGATAAAGGCGTGCTCGAAACAGGTATTTATACAACAATCGAAGCCGTTATCCAGGCACAGCAGGCAGCCCTGATTGCAGCAGTTGCAGGTGCCTCAGCCGCTTCATCTTCCAACAGCGGTTCATAGGCAGGAACTGGAAGCAGACATGGACGGGAATAGTTAATGATCAAGTTGCAGTTACGGAGATTTTCCCGGTAACACCCAATGACCCATCGGCTGCAATCCGCATTGCCACGAGCGAATCCTAATGTTTTCAAAAAAGCAAATAGGGAAAATAAATAGCAGTAAACATCCGATAAAAAAGACAGAGTAAGAGGTGAAACGATGTTAGAGCTATTAAAAAAAGGGAACACATCTGCCGGCACAGCCGCACTGGGAAATACAGGACTGGCGCTGCTAAAAGGAATAGCTGCTTTTATCAGCGGAAGCGGTACGATGATGGCGACGACACTGCATTCAGTTGCTGACGCAACGAATCAGGCATTCGTTTTTTTCGGGAGTGCCCTTGCAGAAAAAGAACCGACAAAAAGATTCCCGGCAGGCTTCGGCCGTGTTGTCAACCTGTTCGTACTTGTGGCCGTCATTGTCGTATCCATCATGGCCTATGAAACGATTTTGCACGGCTGGGAACTCATCCAGCATCCTGAAGCTTCAAGTAATCTTTGGCTGAATGTGCTCATTCTCATAGCGGCAATTTTAGTAGATGGATTTGTGCTCATTAAGGCGATGAAAGGAATTGTCAACGAAAGCAGGAATGAAGCGAGCGGCTTTGGAATTGTTCCGGCAGCGTTTAAAAATGTCAGCTACGCTTCGCCGCCGACACGGCTCGTGTTTTATGAAGATATCATTGCGACAGCCGGAGCTTTAATCGCACTGATAGCGATTGTCGTTGCCCATACAACAGGCTTTTACTTGCTTGATGGTGTCGGCACATTGCTCATCGGTATCCTGCTTATTGGAATCGCAATAAAAATCGGTTACGAAAACACAATGGGATTGATTGGTGTAGCTGCGCCCAAGGCGATTCAGGACCGGGTTGCAAAAGATATCCTGTCTGAAAAAGAAGTGGTAGATATTATGGAAATGCGGATTCTTCAGGAAGGAAGAGTCTATCATGTCGAAACATATATCGAACTCAAAAAAGGCCTTTCACTTGCGGATGCAGATGACATCAAGTTCCGGATTCGCGATACGCTTTTGAACGACCCTGATATCGGCGATGTTCAAATGGGGATCGTGGAAACGGATGATGTCAAGACGTGGAAGCTTGACTCCAAGACAGAAAAAGAATAACGGTGTGAGAAAAGTTGCACTGCCTGCGCTAATCTGCCAGGCGGTGCTTTTTTATGTATGTAACAGAGAAAAAAGGCGTTCTCCTTTTCTGAATTACCAGTTGTACAGGCTGGCTTGACTGAATAGGATAGGGTACATGCCATTTTTCGAAATGAAAAGGAGATGTCTGCCGTGTCCATTTTTTTCAGTTATGTCGTCCTCGGACTGGCCCTGTCAATCCCGCTTGGCCCGGTCATTATCGCCCAGATGGAAAAAGGAATTAAAAATGGGTTTTTCAGCAGCTGGATGGTCGGCCTCGGAGCGATGTCGGCTGATATTTTGTTCATGATTCTTATTTATCTGGGTGTTTCGCAATTAGTGAATACACCGTTCATCCAGACCCTCCTCTGGCTGTTCGGCTTTTTTGTGCTCGTATATACCGGCATTGAGAGCCTGATGACCACAAGTGAAATCTCGATAAACGAGTCCCGCAGCAGTGATACTCCGTTCAAAAGCTATATTTTCGGGTTTCTCATTTCAATCTCAAATCCGGTCAGCATCCTTTTCTGGCTTGGCATTTACGGATCGGTCCTTGCAAAAACAGCCTCATCGTACAGTACATATGAAACGCTGCTGTACAGCAGCGGCATCTTCGTCGGCCTGTTTTTGTTTGATTTGTGCACAGCGATACTCTCAAGCAGCTTCCGGCACATTTTAACCGATCGCCTCCTGAAAGTACTTTCTGGATGTGCCGGCCTGACTCTCATCGGCTTTGGCACCTATTTCGGTCTGCAGGCTGCAAAAGTGCTGTTTCAGTGAAAAAATTGCCTGGGAATTGCCTTGAGGCAATGTCCGCCCTATTTACGCTTTCTCGGCTCTTTTCCAAATGCGCGTCATGATATAGGTGACCAGGATAATGGTGAATAGGAATCCGATGCTGATGAAAAATCCGATGCGGCTCACTTTATCAAACATGGATCCGCCGATTGCAAAAGCGATGAGCAGGAAGCCGAATATTCTTTTAATATGCCCCCATGACTTCAGGTCGATCACCTTTTGGACAGACATCAGGATGGCGGCCCAGTTATACAAAATCATCAAGCTGGCTGCCGTCGTGACATATTCATACACCTTCTCCGGCAGCAGCAGGGAAACAATGCTTGCAGCTGCCAGCCCCCCAGCGGTAAGCCCGATTGCAAACAGCGGAATCTCCTTCTTTGTCTTTTTCGAAAAGAGTTTAGGGGCATCGCCATCTTCTGACAGCGTGACAAGTATTGTCGTCACCGCAAACAATGCGGCTGCAAGCGTGGAGAATCCGGCTATGATGAAAACGCCGTTAAACACATCGCTCATGTACGGGATTTTGAATCCTTCCAACACAATGACAAAAGGACTTTCATCCGTTTTAAATGTCTTCCATGAAACAAGCATCAGTGCAAGTCCGATTGAGAGAACGTAGATCACCATCAAAACCAAAAGCATCAGGCTGCCTGCTTTCGGTGCATCTTCCTTGTTCTTGAGTTTGCTGGCCATCAGCCCGAGAACTTCAATGCCTCCAAACGCATAAAAAGAAAATATGAGTGCAGTCGAAAACCCTTTGAAACCGTTTGGAAAATACTCAACAATGGATCCCGGAATTCCGGGCCGGTCCCCTCCCCCGTCAATAAATCCAAGCAAAGCAGCGCCAGCAATGACAATAAACATCACAATTGCGGCAAACTTGGCCACCGCGAGCACATTCTCGAGCCTCTCAAACCCGTTAACGCCTGTCAGCAATACAACAAGCCCCAGGACCCCAAAAAAGATGGAGAACACCCAGAGCGGCAAGTCGGGAAACCAGAACTTTGCGAACAAAGAAAGCGCCGTAATCTGGCTTCCGGTTATAAGCGTTTCAGAAGACCAGTACACCCACCCGCTGCTGAATCCTGCCCATCTCCCGTAAGCCTTTTTCGCATAGGTGCGGAAAGAGCCTTTTTCCGGATGATCAACCGTCATGGCAGCAAGGGCATCGTAAACGATATAAGTTGCCAGCGCAGCCAGCATAAATGAGAATACTATGGATGGCCCAGTCATACGGATTCCGATACTGGAGCCGAGGAAGAAACCTGTTCCGATCGTGCATCCGATTCCAATTAATGATAGCTGCCACCAGGCGAGATTCTCCCCTGCTTTTTTTCCAGTGCTCTTTTTTTCCATGTCATTCCCTCCACTTATCCTGTCTTAATCTGTGACAGGGTGCACCTATTTATGTAGACATCCGCCGGATCATTAAAAATGCTTTTATAGGACACGCCGAGTTACATAAATATGCCACAGCTGGTAAAGCTAACGGGTAAGTCATCTAACGGAGGGTATGGGCCATGTTCCGTTTTCTGAAAAATAAACCGAAACAATCAGACTTCACCCCTGTATATAGACACTTCCAGCAAAATATCGATGAAGTGAAAAAACGATTTTCGTATCCGGTGAACAGTGACTTTCAGTGCCGGATGCTCTCACTGGACGGTGGCAAAAAGAAGGCCGCCCTGTTTTATCTCGCTTCCATTGTGAATGACAGCGTTATCCAGCAAAACGTGATTAAGCCGCTTTTGGACAAAAACCGTTCGGAGGATGATATCCCCTCAAGAGTGACGGTTGACAAGGTAAGCGTACTGGATGACTTTTCACAAATAACAGATGATATTCTCATCGGCAATGCCGTCCTGTTTACAGACAGTGACAAAAAGTCTTATTCATTTGGAACGGCTGAATTCCAGCACCGGAAGATTGACAAGCCTGAAAACGAAAATGCCATCCGCGGGCCGAAAGAGGCATTTACCGAATCTTCCATTGTTAACCTTTCGCTTCTAAGGAAACGGCTTCCGAATGAGAACTTGATCGCTGAGACAATCCCCGTCGGTTCACGGACCAAATCGGATGTTACCGTTTTATATATTAAAGATCTTGCGAATAATGACGTGCTCGAAACCGTCAAGGACCGGATAACAAGCATTGACGCGGATAGCGTGAGAACCGTAGAAATGCTTGAGCAATACATCGAAGACAGGCCGTATTCCATCGCGCCGACAGTTTTGTATACAGAGCGGCCGGACAGGGCTGCTGCCTTCCTCGAAGACGGGTATATCGTATTGGCGATGAACAACTCGTCTGCCTGTCTAATCGTGCCGGTGACATTCTGGTCTTTTGTCCACTCACCGGAAGATCACTACTTGCGTTTCCTGTTTGGGAACTTTTCCAGGTTCATACGTGTCGGCGCTTTTTTTATTACGCTGTTCATTTCGGCTTTATATATTGCGATCACAACGTTTCACAGTGAAATGATTCCGCCTGATTTATTGCTTGCAATTGCCAGTGCCCGCGAGAAAGTGCCGTTTCCAACCGTCTTTGAAGTCATCATAATGGAGTTTGCCTTTGAGTTGATCCGTGAGGCGGGCCTTAGGCTTCCGGCAACATTAGGCCCGACCATCGGCATTTTCGGAGCGCTCGTACTGGGGCAGGCGGCCGTTCAGGCCAACTTGATCAGCCCAATTATTGTCATTGTAGCTGCATTATCAGGATTATCGTCATTCGCCATGACAGATGTCAGCTTCAACTTTTTGCTGCGGCTGTCCCGGTTCATTTTCATATTATCGGCAGCGTTATATGGGATGCTCGGACTCTCAATCGCGTTTTTGCTTTGGAATATGTATATCGTGTCGATCAAGTCGTTTGGTGTGCCGTTCCTTGCGCCATTAACTCCTTATTATGTATCTTCAAAAGATACTGTCTTCAGAAATATTCTTCAAAAGGAGAAATTCAGGCCGGGTTATTTGAAAGTGCGTGATGTCAAGAAAAAAGGGCCAATGAGGGAGTGATGCAGCGTGGATCGAGTGGATAAAGACAAGATAGGTGGAAGAGAACTGTTCGCAATCATCATCCTGCTTATCGGAACGAAACTTTCTGATATGACAGCCTCCATGCTTGCCCAGAATGGGAAAAACGCCTTCTGGATGATTCCACTTATTTCTTTTGCTGTTTTTCTCCCTTTTTTGATGCTGCTTCTTTCTACATTAAAACGCTTTAAAAATAAGAACCTGGTTGAACTCATTTATCATCTGCTGGGTAAGCCGCTTGGCATGATTGTGGGCTTGTTTTTGTTTTTGACCGCTTTTTCAGCTACCGCCATTGATATGCGGAATTATGTCGACGAGGTCAACACCATTTATTTTCCCAAGTCGCCAATTATTGTCATTTACTTCATATTCATCGCTGCTTGTTATTTCGGTGCAAAAAAAGGATTCGAGGTCATCGGGTATTCATCTTTTGTCGTTCTGCCGTATGTGAAGCTGTCGGTTCTTTTCCTCATCATTTTAGCTCTTAAAGAAGCTATATTCCTGCGTGTATTTCCGATTTTCGGCGATGGGATTGGCCCGCTTCTGAAAGAAGGGGTGCAAAAAGCATCCATTTACAGTGAGCTTATTTTCCTGACGATGGCTTACCCCTCCATTAAAAGTATAAAAAGTTATCATAGGGCATCTTATATCGGCTTTGTGACAGTTGCGCTGGAGTTAGCTCTCTTTTATTTCATATATACGACGATTTTTGACTATGAATCAATTGACAAACTGGCCTTCCCTTTTCACGAATTGACGAAAATCATTTCCATTGGCGAATTTTTCCCTAATATAGAGACGCTATTTCTCGGTTTCTGGCTTTTTGCCGCAATCCTGCGCTTTATTATCTATTTGTATTTTTCAGTATGGATTTTCGGAGCTGTTTTCAACATCAAAGAATTTGAGCCCTTACTCCTTCCGTTTGCGTTTTTGATCCTGACTGCCGGTTTAGTGCCGGAAAACGCCATTGTGAATGTTCTGTTCTATCGGGATGCGCTCTTAAATACGGTTTCAGCACCGCTGCTTGCACTACCTGTTATTCTCTGGCTTGCTGCCAAGTGGAAAGGCAGGGTGACGAACACATGAAAAATTTTAAAATCTTGCTGCTCATTTTCCCCCTCCTTTTCCTTGCCGGCTGTTTTGATAAACAGGAACCCGAGCAGCAAGCTTATGTGATGGCTGTAGGCCTGGATGCAATGGAAGAGAAGGGGAAACTGCGGGTGACATTCCAAATTGGAAATCCCGAAGCCACATCTCTAATGGGCACCGGAGGAAATGAACCGCCGTATGAAACTGTCACACTTACTGCGAACGATTTCATGTCAGCCAAAAATACAGCCAATTCATTTGTTGCGCGCCGGATCACGCTGGACCATGTCAAAGTATTGATTGTTTCAGAGGAACTTGCCCGTTCAGATGATTTTATTAGGGTGATCCAGAGCATCCTCCGATCAAAAGAACTGCGGCGGAATGTCCAGCTTGTTGTCAGTAAGGAACCAGCCAGTGAGTTTATAAATAACAATAAACCGAAGCTGGAAACCCGGCCGCATAAGTTTTTTCAATTTATTATTAACAGGGCCAGGGAGACGGGAATTATTCCGTACTCCGATCTCCATCGCTTTTTACAGATCACCGAAGGGGATGCCGATCTGTTTTTGGCCATATATGCCACTTCTGATCCGGAAAATCAAATAAATGATGGGCTTGAAGATGAGTTTTTGGCAGGAGAAATTCCCCAGGAGGGCGGGAATCAGACTCAATTCATGGGCTCGGCCGTTTTTAAAGAAGGAATCATGATCGATAAAATAAATGGTGAGCTTACAAGATTGTCGATGTGGCTCGATAACACGTTTCGGGTAGAGGATTTTATGGTAACCTATCCGGACCCCAATCAACAAGATTTTAGGATAACAGCCCGTGTCATAAAACCGGACCGGACAAAAGTGGACGTAAAATACAGGCCCAAAGGCACTGCGGTCATAAGGGCCGAAATACCTATGGATGTTGAAATTCTGGCTGTCCCGAGTATGACCGATTATTCCAGCGACCGGAAAAAACAGAAGAAACTAAAAGAGCATATCGAAACAAACCTTGAAAAAACAGCTGCTGCATTTATCGAAAAGACACAAAAAGAATATAAAGGCGAACCTTTTTACTGGTCCCTGTATGTCCGGAAACACTTTAAAACCATCAGTGAATACGAAAAGGCAGACTGGATGAATAACATATATCCTAATGCAGATGTAAAAGTTGAATTCACGATTAATTCTCTGACCTTCGGTAAAACTGTTAAAGAATCCAATCTGAACGAGATAAGGGATTGATTAAATGGCATGAATATTTTGATCGTGATTGCTGCATTCTTAATAGCTGTTTATACGTTCAACTTTGCAAGGATCATTTTTTCAGAAAAAAACAAACTTGGCGGAAGTGCGGTGATTGTGCTTGGACTTGCAGTGCTTGCCGCCCCGTTTGTAATTCTCACTATTATTAAGTGACCGGGACAGGTCTTACTCCGTTAACCTGACCATAAGAGAAGAGGCTGGGACAAAAGTTTTTTAGTCAAAGGAAAATCTGAACTATGTTGCGAAGCCCTTAAAAGAGAATTTCGCATTAGTTCGGATTTTTTTGCTTTATAGCTTTCCTGACATGAAATTGTTCGTCTATTAGTTGGGCAGTTTAGTTTTGTCCCACCTTCTCTCTCGACCTAATTCAATCCAATTGCGGCACCCGGCCTTGATGACTGGGCCGCTCCATACATTTCGCCTCTATCCTGGTCGATCAGAATCGCCTGGACATTGCCTATATGCTTAGGAAACTCCGGAAAATGAAAACCTTTTTCAAGCATCTTATCCCTTACTTCTTGAGGGATTCCCGAATCCCACTGGACGACCCGGCCAATACTGTTATAAATGCGCGGTTCTTCAATCGCATCCTTCAGATCCATTTTGTAATCAAGAAGGTGAATGATAACTTGCAGAACCGAGGCGACGATGGTTGGTCCTCCGGGGGAACCAAGCGTCAAAAACGGCTTGCCTTCATTAAATAAAATGGAAGGCGACTTTGTGCTGACACCATGTTTATTTGGCTGGATGCCGTTAACACTGTTCGGTTCCGGACTGAAGTCAGTAAGGTCATTGTTCAACAGGAATCCGTATCCCGGAACCATGATGCCTGATCCGAATTTATGCTCAAGTGATGACGTGCATGCAGCAACATTTCCCCACCGGTCAACAGCGGTAAAGTGGGTCGTTTCTCCTTTTTCGGCCAGCGGTTCATGGACGATTTCCTTATCCGGATCCCCCTCCTGGTGCGCCCATGGATTACCGAACTCGACATCAGGGTTGCGGTAGCTGAAATCGATCAGTTCACTGCGTTTTTTTATATACTCTTCATTCAGCAGTCCATCCATCGGCACATCCAGGAAATCCGGATCGCCGACATATGCCAGCTTATCGGAAAACACGATACGCATGGCTTCGCCTAATAGAAAATATTTTTGCCACGAGTTCACGCCATATTGACCGATGTCATGCTGCTCAATGATTCCCAGCAACTGAGCAAGCGATAGGCCTCCCCCATTCGGAGGTGAAGGAGCAGCCAGCTGCATTCCTTTATACTTACTGTAAATCGGCTTATCAAGAAAAACCTCAAAATTGCGTAAATCCTTTTTCGTCATGATGCCCTTCCGGCTTTGCAGAACGTCTATTATCGCATCGGCAATTTCGCCTTCGTAAAAGGCATCGATGCCTTTTTCCTGAAGAATGCGCAGCGTTTTGGCCAGGTCCGTCTGTTTGATGTGATCCCCTTCGACAAGAGGAATCCCATCCGGCATAAACAGCGCTTTTGTACGATCATCCATACGATGGCGCATCATTTCAATCGCGCTCTCCCAGAACCAGTTGACACGAATCCCGTTTTCGGCAAGTTCGACCGCCGGCTGGATCAACTCACTGATCTTCTTGCGGCCAAAACGATTGACTGCGATTTCCATAGTACGGAGTATTCCTGGAATCCCTACTGCTTTTGCGCTCAGGGACCGAGGTACATATGGGATTTCTTCGCCGTTTTCATCAAGAAATAATTCTGGAACAGCGCCTTCAGGTGCCTTTGAATGGCCGTCCAGCACCCATGTTTCATCTTTCTCACTGTCATATACCGTCAAAAACCCGCTGGCCCCGAGGCCTGTATTCATCCCTTCGGTTACTGCCAGAGCGAACTGCATCGCAGCGACAGCATCGACAGCAGTACCTCCTTCTTCCAACACCTTTGCTCCCGCTTCTGTCGCTTCCCTGGCAGCACTTGCTGCCATTCCGTATTTCCCTTTGGCTGTATGTTGGCTTTCATTAGAAAAGCTTTTTTGATTCGCTATAATTTTATCTATATCCACGAGGACACTCCTTTTACCCACTTATTAAGTTATTGTCCTTTACCCCGATATTAAGATAATCATGTGTACAAAATGCAATTACCAACAAAAGGTATGAACAAGAACAAAAGCGCAGGGCGCCCGCTTAGCGCGTACATAAGCGGGGGTACCCTCCGGAAGATGGTCTTTCCTTCCGGAGGGGATCACCGCTTATGACGATAGCCGCTGGCGCCTGGAGCTGGATGACTCCCTTCTGGCTTTTTATCCACAACGCAAACATTTTATAATTTCCTTAACTATGAAAAAAGGATGGGCAGTAAGTCACTGCCTCACCCTGATTTAGCCGTGAGCCTTTCGATTGTTCTTGCAAGTAATGCTGTTCGTTTCGGAAACGTTTTCAAATCCACATATTCATCCGTTTCACTGTGCGAGAATTCCCCGAGGGGACCCATGCCATCAACTGTCGGAATTCCATCAGATGCCGTAAATGAGGCATCCGAACCGCCCCCTGTATCCACATCACGGATATTCATGCCAAGTTCGTCACCGACATCTTCAATGACGTCAATCAATTTTTCGGTTTCTTCCGTTTTTTCCATCGGAGGACGGCCTATGTTTCCTTTCATTTCTGTTTCAGTCCCGTCCACATGGTCTTCATTGACGATGTTCATGATGTCCTTTGTGACTTCTTCAGCCTGCTCTTCATTTTCAACACGGACATCCACCTGTGCTTCCGCATGGCCCGGAACTGTGTTAGTTGAAGTGCCCCCGTCAATAAGGCCGACATTTACCGTCAGTCCTTCTTCATACTCGTTCAATTCCTGGAGTTTTAATACTTTATGTGACAGTTCTTCAATTGCGCTCTTCCCGCGCTGCGGTTCCACCCCGGAGTGTGCACTTTTACCGGTAACGTCTATTTCAAAGCGGCCGACACCTTTTCGTTCAGATACGATGGCATCTTTTGGCCGGCCTGACTCCACAACAAGGGAATATGCTTTACCTTCTGCGGCTTCCATAATAATCGGCTTTGATGAATGGGATCCGATTTCTTCATCACTGTTAAAGACGACATGGACATTTTTATAAGCGTCAGAACCAGCATCTTTTAAAGCTTTCAGGGCGTACAATACAGAAACGTGACTCGCTTTTTCATCACTTACACCCGGTCCGTATGCCTTATCGCCGATGACTTCAAAAGGTCTCTTTTCCGCTTCGCCTTTTGGAAAAACGGTATCTATGTGAGCAATGATGATGATCTTAGGCTCACTGTCCTCTTCGGCTTTGACTTCAAGATGGTTGCCTACTTCCGCCTCATGATGGACTTTCACGTACATTCCGATTTCCTCAAATTTTTCTTTAATGAGGGCGGCAACTTTATCAACATCCTCTTTGTCGTAAGAGTTACTGTCCATATTGACAAGCTTCTCAAGCATATCAGTCATTTCAGGCATATGCTTCTCAAGATAGTTTTCAATTTCCGCCATAGCAACGTGCCTCCTTGTTTTCTTCTTTTATTGACCTGTTTTCCCTTTTATCATGATGAAATAAACGTTAGGTTCACCGGAACCATTTCTCAGCATGGATTTTCAGAAATAAAAACGTTCATCTTTATCCGATATCATGGGGGAAAATGTAAAAAAACAGGTGAAATGACATACGAAACACACAGAATGTTTAAACCCTAAAAAAAACATTCAAAGAAGGAACAAAAACAATGGACTTTAAAACCCAAGCATCTGTTTCCATTTAGTGGAATAAACCTGATGGATATTTGCGCTTCTGGGGCTCGCTTTCACCACGGTCACAAGGGCGGCATCCGTTCCTGCTTCCCTCCGGTCGCACTCACGCTGTCTTCTTTGCCGCAGGGCGGGTGCTGAGTCTCTTCGTCGCTACGCTCCTGCCGGGGCTCTGCTGCCCCGCTGCTCCCACAGGACGTTGAATAACCTCCCGAAGATTCTTATCCAACCCTCTGAGGGAACATGAACATGACAAACCTGGAGCCTGAAACTGGCGTGAGAATTGCCCTGCCCCCTGTCAACTAGGATTCGCCGTCAATACCCTGACCGGCAGCACAGGTGAACATTGACACCAGACTCATGAGAAGGTGCTTGATCAAGTCAGCTAATGAAAAAAACGAGGGTTTGGGATTTTTAGTGGAATGGAATAATCAATAAGAGGACGTATGAAATTGTTAGGAGGGATTTACTATCGTTCAAAAAACAGCCGAACATAACCAGAAAGTGGAGGCCAAAGTTAAATCGGAAATGGCAGTGAAGGAAAGAAAGAACGGTGTAGAAATAAACAATCCTTTTGAAATTGTCCAGAATTTGATGGAGACAGCAACTGAAACACTTGGATTGCCGCAGGCTTTTTATGAGGTTTTGAAGAAACCGAAGCGATTGATGAAAACCTCAATCCCAGTACGGATGGATGACGGCACATATCGTGAGTTTGAAGGAATCCGCTCGCAGCATATTGATGTGCTCGGGCCGACGAAAGGTGGTGTCCGCTTCCATCCCGCTGTCAATGAAGATGAGGTCAAGGCACTTTCCATGTGGATGTCGTTGAAAGCGGCGATTATGGGAATACCTTACGGCGGCGGAAAAGGGGGCATCATCGTTGATCCGCGGGAACTTTCGGAAAGGGAACTCGAAGAACTGAGCCGAGGTTTCATACGGGAGCTTGAACCGATCATTGGGCCTGAAAAAGATATTCCAGCGCCTGATGTAAACACCACCCCGGAAATCATGGGCTGGATGCTTGATGAATTTTCCCGCCTCAAAGGCAAAAATGTCCCTGGCATGATCACCGGCAAACCGATTATACTCGGCGGTTCTGAAGGCCGTGTCGAAGCAACCGGGCGGGGTGTTGTCATTACAATTGAAGAAGCCGCCAAACGGCTTGACCTGAACCTCTATAAAATGACTGCTGTTATTCAAGGCTTCGGAAACGTCGGCTCGATCACGGCCAAGCTGTTGGCAGAACGCGGCGTGAAAGTGGTCGGAATCACCGATGCAGGCGGCGGTGTGTATCATGAGGAAGGTCTCGACATCGATGACCTGATTGAATATGCAAAAGAATCAGGCACCGTCAACGGCTTTAAAGATTATGAGAGCCTGTCAAATGAAGATCTGTTTACTGCTGATGTCGACATTCTGATTCCAGCAGCACTTGAAAACCAGATCAATTCCAAAAACGGGTCAAAAATAAAAGCGAAAATTGTCGCAGAAGCGGCAAACGGCCCTACAACGCCTGAAGGAAATGAAGCCATGGAGAAAAACGGAGTCTTCATTATTCCTGACATCCTTTGCAATGCGGGCGGCGTCACCGTATCTTACTTTGAATGGGTGCAAAATATGATGCATTATTCCTGGGAGGAAGATGAAGTCAATCAAAAACTTCATAAAAAAATGACGGACGCCTTTGACGATGTTTTCCGCATGAAAGAAAACAAGCAAGTCCACATGCGGGATGCGGCATATCTTGTCGGTGTCGGCCGGCTGGCCGAAGCGATGAAAGCCCGCGGCTGGATCAAAGACTGGAATATGCCGATTAATTGCAAAGCATAAAAATGAGGTATCGTTATGTTAGGGACCACCCGCTCAAGGGTGGTCCTTTTTGCCGTTTCCGTTCTGTTTTGTTAAAAAGCTGACCTTCGATAGCCGCCGTCTTTCAGGTGTGGAAGTCCGCCTTAAGGTACCAGGAAATAGCCCTGTCATATCCCGGTGGTCCTGGTTACAGGAGGGCAATAAGGGTTCCCGCCGCCTTACATGAGCGGTTTTTTATATGGAATGTATTTTTGTATGCATGAATCTCCCGCCACCTTCAAAAAATAAGGACAACAGATCCAGAGGAGGCAAGATCATGACAAAACGAAAAGCATTCCGCAACGCTGCCAGCAAAAACAACAACACCCCAACCGAAAGCATGCCGGACACCGAATTCTCCGCCGACTTTGCCAACGGTGAAAACCCGATGAAAGGCGCCAACCGCAACTCCAAACAGGGCCGCTCCGGCAAAGAAATCCGCTCATCAAAAGAGGACTGACATGCGAACTGAAATGCCTGGCAATTGCCTGGGAAGTCCCAGGCAATTGCCAGGCACCAAAATCACCAAAAAATTTTACAAAGGTTCATTTTTTGTTGATTTGCCCAAACAACGGTAACCCCGTATAAGAATGGAGGAATTAAGTATGGAATTTCATCTGGAAAGTCATAACAGCCCAGTTTCATCTGCTGTTACGGTTGATGACGGAAATCACCGGTATATGGTTCGGAATGGCGACATAGATGGAGAGATGTTTGATACTCCGGAAGAGTTGGCGCAGTGGGTTATCCAGAATTGGCGCGTGGATGATTTCGTTGATAAGGATGGGTTTCAGCAAATGATTGTGCAGCTGGAACGGTATCTGTAACTGTATTTGGGGCCGGTGACTGCCGGCAGAATCAAGCCTCCATCTCATACAACATGATGATTATATACATTAGTTTAGCTGTTGAAGGACATGAGCAGTGCCGGTAACCAGATCGCGCGGAAGCTCTCCGGCACTGAATCAATATCCATTGCCTCAAACAGCATCCGGTCATGCAGTCCGGTAACGAACGAGCGGACAGGGTGCAGGTGCTGCATGTAATTTACCCAGTGCTTTTTACAGCACTACCGTGTTTTTCAGCATCCAATAAAGCGGTGCAACCGAAGAAAATAAATATTTCGATTCAAGCCCGGATTTCTATGTATGCAATTTAGATAATGCATGTCCTTTCCCTCATTACTTTCAAAAAACTGACTACAACTCTCCCAGTTTCCTGACAAGGCGTTCTTTCAGGTTTACCGCCAGCGCTTCTGCCTGCAAAACCCGCTCAATTCCCTGCCGGTTGTCGTTGTCGTGGAACCAGATCCTGGCAACTTCAGCGACAGCGATTTCCACAGGATCCTTGCTCACAAGTTTCATTCTGTCACCAGGCCTTGCGCTTCCTTCTTCCAACACCCTTAAATAAAAACCAGTGAACCCCGTTTGTTCAACAAGCAGTGCCGCGTCCTTCCGCCTTAGTTTATAACCGAGTTTCCAGCACGGTTTCCGCGGCATTGAAACTTGCAGCACCGCACTCCCCATTTGAAAGGTATCCCCGATATATGTATTCGTTTCCGTTAAGCCTTCAACTGTCAAATTTTCACCGAACGCAGCAGGGCCGAGTTTTCGCCCCAATTCCTTTTCCCAATAGGAATACCGGTCATAGGAATACGCATTCACTGCCTTATCAAGGCCGCCATGGTTCTCAATGTCCCCCTGCCCGTCTCCCTTGATATTCGTTTTTGTGATGTATGCCGTTTCGGTTACCGGCTTTTTATGAATACCTGAACGAAAGGTTTTTCCGTTGAACGAGACTTCTTCCGGTTCGGCGATACTTATGTTTCTTACAATATATTCACTCATGGCACATCCCCCTTCATTCCAGTATAGCAGGTCCATTTCGCCGGTGTTTATAGAATTGACATAACAGGTTCACGGAATTGTTACAGTTCCCCTGCTCTCTTGCTTAAAATTGGTGCTATAGTAAAACTATCAAATGAGAAAGATTATCATTGTTATAAAGCGAGGGGCTGCCGTTATGTATTTAGATTCACTGCGAACTGGCGATAAAGCCAGGATACTAGAATTTGTTGCCGTAAATGATATGCTGAAACGCAGGCTGATTGATATGGGGATCAAAGAAGGGTCTGAAATCTGCATGAAATCGTGCATGCCATTCGGAGGACCATGCATGATTACTGCCAATGACCAGTGTGTCAGCATCCGCCGAAAAGAAGCGCACGGCATAAAGGTGGAATCATAATATGACTCAGTTTGCATTATTCGGAAACCCAAACACAGGTAAAACATCATTGTTCAACAGCTTGACGGGCTCCTATGAATACGTTGGAAACTGGAGCGGCGTGACTGTCGAAAAAAAAGTCGGCCTGCTCCGCAATAAAAAAGGCGAGCTCATTGATCTTCCCGGAGTCTATTCTTTAAATCCCCTCTCACGTGATGAAGGAGTCGTCACCCAGTTTTTGCTCACCGAGCATTTTTCGCAATCATTGAATATCATTGACGCATCAAAGCTGCACCGTAACATGCACTTGACCGTCCAGCTTTTGGAATTCGGAAAACCCGTCATCATCGGCCTAAACATGATTGATGTCGCCAAAGCCCGCGGCATCCAGGTAGATGAAAAAAAGCTGTCAAGGCAGCTCGGCGTCCCGGTAACATCCATCAGCGCCAGAAGCGGCCGGGGAATCACAGAATTATCGGAACAACTCCATGCCTTTGACGGAGAGAATGCCAGGCCGTTTGAACTGGATTACGGCATTCATGTGGAATCTGCGATTCAGCAATTCATTGAACGGGCACCTGACTTCCCGAACCTTTCAAAAAGATGGATTGCCGTCCAATATTTCGAAGGCAACCAACAGGTTAAAGAATACTTGAAGGATTCCATTCCAAATGAGTGGCTCGAAACACTCCACTCTGAAACTGAACAAAAAATCATTGCGGGTAAAACAGCAAAGTCGCTCCATGAATATATCCATCATGTCCGCCAGCAATATATTGATCAAGTAATAAAGGATTCCACTGTTCAAGATCAAGCTGAACGAAAAACATTCACCGACCGACTTGACCAGATTGTCACGAATAAATACCTCGGCATACCGATATTCCTCGGCTTCATGTACTTAATGTTCATGCTGACGTTCGATTGGCTCGGGTTTCCGTTGTCAGACGCCCTTGACACATTCATGTCAGGCCCGCTGACTGAGTGGATCACCGCCGGCCTGGGGGCAGTCGGTGCTTCGGCTTTCATCCATTCGCTTATCCTTGACGGTATCGTCGCTGGAGTTGGCGGTGTTCTCGTCTTCGTACCGCAAATCTTTATCCTGTTTTTCTTCATCTCGTTTCTTGAAGATTCCGGCTACATGGCCCGCGTCGCCACCGTCATGGACAGAGTCATGGATATGATCGGCTTGAACGGCAAAGCGTTCATCCCGATGATTATCGGATTTGGCTGCAACGTACCGGGTGTCATGGCAGCCCGGACGGTCGAACAGCCGAAAGAACGGCTGCTGACTCTGCTGCTTACACCGCTCATGTCCTGCTCGGCACGGCTGCCGGTATATGCTCTCTTTGTGGGCGCCTTTTTCGCCAAGTACCAGGCACTTGTCGTTTTTTCTTTATATGTTCTCGGCATCGTCATCGCTTTCATACTCGCCAAAGTGTTCTCATCCACCATTTTGAAAGGTGAAACATCTTTCTTTTTCGTGGAATTGCCGCCATACCGTGTACCGCAATTCAGGACGTTGTGGAGAAGCACGTGGGAAAAAGGAAAAGGATTTATTAAAAAAGCCGGTACGTTCATCTTCGCCGGTTCCGTCATCATTTGGCTCCTGTCCTATGCCGGTCCAGGAGGAATCGATGTACCGATGGACGAAAGCTTTCTGGCTATGGTCGGCGGCATCATTGCCCCGCTGTTTGCACCGCTTGGCTTCGGAACCTGGCAGGCAGGCGCAGCATTGATGACCGGTTTCCTGGCAAAAGAAGTCATCGTTTCCACAATGAATATTATTTATTTCGTTCCTGATGCAGCTGCATTGCAAGGATTGATGACCGAACATTTCACACCGCTTGCTGCATTCAGTTTCATGGTTTTCATCTTGCTGTACATCCCGTGCCTTGCAACTGCCGCCACGATCATGAAGGAATCCGGCTCAAAAAAGTGGACCGCCTTCTCAATCGGATATGCACTTGTCATCGCCTACTTCCTCTCGCTCATCATCTATCAAGGAGGAAAATTGATTGGGCTATCTTAGGAAAGAAGGGGTATTATGTTAGTCAATTTGATCATCGGCGGAGCGATATTCGGCTATGCAGCCTGGGCAATGTTCCGCTATATCAAAAAAAGCAAAGAAGGGAAATGCGCAGCTTGTTCGATCAAAGACTCCTGCACATCCCAGTGCTGCCCTGAAGGAACGATCGAAAACAACAGCACCTGCAGCACAGCCGACCATAAATAACAAAAACAAGCCTTCCGTCATCGCGGGAGGCTTGTTTTCCAATATATGAAAAAAATTTAAGAAAATTCATATTTTCTAGTTTAAGGAAATCAAAAAACGGAAACAACGCACTAACAGCATAAAAATTGTGCTGCTGGATTTTTTCTACACTCGTTTTTCAGACGCGGCTACTTTTATACGGGAGGTCGGTAACATGACCATCATTTTCAGCAAAGGAATGGAAGCATTTAAAAAAGATGCGGAACAGCAGCAAACCGGACAGAATACGCTAAACACTTCCCAATACCGTCAAACAGGAATCCAAAACCCGCGGAAGTAACTGTTTTTGGCCGTCTCACCCTAAAGCACACACCCCTGATCAGCTGGCGTTATGATATGTTTCGCCAGCTTTTTTTGTTGGCTGATTTCTTCTGAAAACCAACAGCCTTTTTTACGGGAAACGGGACTGGCAGCCTGCCGATGACTTCGTTTCCCATCATAATTTGGGCGTTCATGCCAGATCATGCAGGGTTCACGCCGACACCCTTTTATTTGCGCAGAACAGAAAGGCCGGATACAGCTTTCGCGCCATATTCCGGCCCTTTCAAGCGGAAGCACGACGGTTTTACGCCTAACAGCTGCTTATTCACGCCGAAGCTCCGACTTTTCACGCCAAACAGCGATTTTCAAGCCATTCCAAGGATTTTTCTCGCCCTAACAAGCCCGTTTCAGGCCGAGCACAAGACAATTTGGCATACGTTTCATGGCCAAACTCCTCAACATCCACAAGCTCCAACACGTCACATCCAGCCAACCAGACTCATTCCCCCAGGTCAACCTTCAGCAAATGATCATCATCCTCATCCGGATTGCCGCGTCCGTCCGTATTGTTGGTGATGAGGTACATTGTGCCATCGCCTTCAATAAAGATGTCCCTGATCCGCCCTGCTCCTTCGAATAAGACAGATGACTCCTGTTTCTTAAGGTCAAACCTCCTGATTTGGCGTCCTGCTAGTCCTGCCGCATAAAGGTTGCCGCTATAATAACCAAGTCCGGACGGAGCCCATGTTTCATTGCCGGAGTGGAAAACAGGAGTCTCCATTGCTTCTTGCTGCTCGTCTCCCTGAATGACAGGCCATCCGTAATTTTTGCCCGGTTCGATCTTATTGATTTCATCATGGGCACTCTGGCCATGTTCAGCTGCATACATGGTTCCCTCTTCGCTCCAGGCCAGTCCCTGCGGATTGCGGTGCCCATATGAATACACCGGTGAATTTTCAACCGGATTCTCTGATGGGATCGAACCATCCAGGGCAATCCTTAAAATCTTCCCGTTTAACACACTGGGGTCCTGGGCGGCCTCCGCTTCTCCGGCATCACCTGCTGCCGCATACAGATAACCGTCAGGTCCGATTGCGATGCGGCCGCCGTTATGAATCCGGCCACCTGGAATGGAACCGAGGAGCTCCTGCTCTTCAACCCATTCATTTTCCTTCCGTTCGACCGCAACAATACGGTTCAGTGTTTCACCGCTTTCTTGATAGGTATAATAGATGATTGCCCTTTGATTTTTGTGATAGTCAGGATGCAGGACAAAACCGAGCAGTCCCCCTTCTCCGCGTGCCGATATTTCTTTTTCAAGGTTGAGCGCCATGTCCTCCCTTTTTTCATTCGAGTCGATTCTGGTTATGTTTCCGTTCCGCTCACTGATAAAAAAAACGTCTTCAGTTTTTGCGATATCCCACGGGATATCCAGATTGGATGCAAGCACTTCAGCATCCGGAATCCGGCTCTCTTTGTCATTGCCAGATTCCATACTTGATTCCTTCTGCTGCTTTGGAGCCTCTTTCGCCGTTTCATTTTCTTCAGAACAGCCGGCGGCTGCCGCAAGTATCAGCAATAAAACAAGTAATCTATACAAATTCGCTCACCCCTTTTTATTCACTATAGGAATGAAGCCGCGGAATGTTCAAATCATATGTTTGAAACCTTTATCTTAGGCGTCCGCCACAAACCTTGCACATATTTCCTGCAGGCTGCCATAAATTATAGTATCCGCACTTTTTAAAAAATGGAGTGACACGATGTATATTGAAGCACCATTTTACAACGGGACAAGTAAGGACATGGATTTTGACGATGTTTTCAGCCATATAAAAGATTTCATTATAAAAGACCCGCGCGCCGCATACCGGTTATCAATCGGTACCGATTCGCACGTGCATCGCGATTATACCCGTTTCATCACTGCAATCCACTTGCACCGCATCGGCAAGGGGGCATGGGGGTGCCTCCGCGAATATAATGAAAAAAGGCGCATTACCAGTTTAAAAGAAAAAATTTCAAAGGAGACAACGTTAAGCCAGGAAGTCGCCTACCGGTTTGCGATGGGTCCGATAGAAGATCTCGCGGAGCTGATTGCACCTTACGAAGATGAAGGCGCAAGCCTCGAATTTGAAGTCCACCTCGATATCGGCAAAAAAGGATTGACCCGCAACTTAATCGGCGAGATGACAAGGCGGATTGATTCGATGGGCATTGGCGTCAGAATCAAACCTGACTCTTATGCCGCTTCAAGCTATGCCCATCGTGAAACAAAGTAACTGCAGAGAAACGATTCCAAAGAAACAAGCGGCCGATGCGCAGGCCGCTTTTATCTTTGCTTAATATGGGGTTCTGAACATGCTGTCATGGTGATTATTTTGAAAGAATTTTTCCATTGCCTGGATATTGCTGAACTTAATTCCGTCTTTTTGGACACTGCAGCGCCGGCAAATCGGCTTTCTTATCTGAGCACAGCTGCTGGCGGCTTTTCTTCCGCAATAGACACATTCCATGGGAGAGTTCCTCCTTAATATAAAGGCTGTGGTAAATCACATTGCTGCATTACTTGACAAACCGATTCAAATCAGCGAAGCTCCTGCGGCTAATCCAAGCTATCAGGTTCCCGCCGCGAGGAACGAACGGAGAGTGCTACTATTTCCTCAGCTGAAAGCGAACGGTATTGCGATTTGTTTTATCACCATTATGGTCTGGCTGAACCACATATAAAAATACTTTTCGCGAATTTTGAAATTCAGTTTGTTATTGTTTAAATTCCGCTTTTGAAAGCGATTAAAACTTCTATTTTTTTCAAATTTAAATTTCCTCTTCAACCAACTATTCTTCTATAATAAACAATAGGGTAAATGAAAGGGATGGTGGTACAGTTGTGGAATGAATTATCACAGGAATGGCAGCAATGTTTCGAACTCGTATGGGAGGCATTCAAAGACGGGGCCAGGCCGATTGCGGCATTTGTCACAGACAAATCTGGAAACATCGTTTCAACCGGAAAAAGCACCGTTTTTCAGTATTCAGAAATTGAACCGGTCTCTCACAATGAGCTGGCACATGCGGAAGTGAATGCCCTGTTAAAGTTAGATAACCGTATCCATCAGGACACAGAAGGCTATACGCTGTACACAAGCTTAGAGCCTTGCCCGCTCTGTTTCAGCGCGTTTTATATGTCCGGCCTCCGCAATCTGCAGTTCGGGGCCTTCGATAAGTACGGCGGCAGCACAAACCTTTGCGGTACGACTCCATATCTAAGCCGGAAACCAATTAAGATGATCGGCCCGGTACCTCACTTTGAAGATGTATCGGCCTTTTTTACAGTGTATTTCGATATCAGCAAATCGTATGCCAAAGGAGCCCAGGTCCATAATCGAATGAAAGAAGATTATCCGGAGGCCGTTCAACTTGGACGGGACTGGGGCGGCGTGAAGAAGCTAGAGCAATACCGGGACATGCCTGCCGAAAAAATCTTCACCGTCGTGTCATCCGAAATTCAATGTATGAAAAAGCTGGTCCATGCGGAATAAATTATGTGCCGCCAAATATACATAGGTGAGAAATTACTGTCACCAAAAGTTCTTCATTTGCTTGTATATGAAGAATCCAGCGGTGATATATATGGTATCAAGAGCGAATCGCAATAGCAGCTTCGCAGAAAAAACGCCTCGACAGGAGGAGACGGCATGTCCATCAGGGAAGAAGATATCGAAAAGGTACTCCAGGAATATGATGTGAATATGGCGGTAAGTGATTTTCCCATCACCGAAGAAATCCAGGAACTTGTCCGAAAAAGGCTGACCGGCATAATCAGTGATGAAGAGCTTCATGCGTTGACCCTTGAACTTTTTAAAAAGAAAAGGTAAAAAACAGCCGTTAACACCCGGACCGCTTTCCCATTGAAACTGAGAGCGGCCCTTTGTTTCGTTGGCTTGTTTTATTCCGGCTGATTTTTCCCTGGAAGGTTTCCGTATAGCATGTGTAACAATCTTATAAAGAAAACTTGCCCGATTCGGCGAGCCTTCAAGCGGGGAATGGTTTGGTTTTGAGTGAAGGGTACTGAATTGCCGTTCAGTGCTTGTATTGTTGACTTTGCCTCATTTATAGGCACCGGAAGCGGGATTCCGTGCCTGTAATCTTGAATTCTCATTGATTACAGTCATTGAAAACAGGTTTCCGTGTCTTTATGTTGATCATTCAGCTGTTTACAGGCACTGAGCCGAGGAAGTCCCCATGACACCCCCTGTAAAGAAGACACTATGAATATCACCTCAAATTAACATAGCAAACAACAACTGAATTAACACCCCAATTCGCACGATGACAACATCTGTTGTCACGAATATCGACGTGTTATTTAGTCAGCTGTCTCCTTCTAATTTTTTTATGAAGGCTGATATATCAATAAAAAAGCATACCAATTACAATGTAATTGATATGCTGATTCATCTTCTTACTATAATGCTTCTCCACGTAAACGGAACTGCTTACCGACAGGACGGGCCTCCTTATTAATTGCCAGAACCTTAAATAAACAAATTCAATCCAGCTGCTTCTGCGTCGCCAAGATATGCAGCCACTCCTCCAAGTTCGACGCCGTCAATAAGTTCCTCCTCTTTGATTCCCATAAGATCCATGGACATCGAACAAGCCACAATCCTCACCCCGGCGTCCAGTGCGTTTTGCATCAGGACTTCAAGCGTGTCGACGTTTTTCTGTTTCATCATATTACGTATCAATCTAGGTCCCATACCGCCCATATTCATTTTTGAAAGCGGCAGGGATCCCGGGCCTCTAGGCATCAAGCGCGCAAACATTTTTTCCATGAAGTTCTTTTTGATCGGGCCGGCCTGTTCTTTCCGCAATACATTCAACCCCCAGAATGTAAAGAACATTGTCACATTTTTGCCCATTGCCGCTGAACCGGATGCAATAATGAAAGACGCGATTGCTTTGTCCAGGTCCCCGCTGAACACGACCATCGTAGATCCATCCTTCGTTTCGATCACCGGGCTTGAAGGCTTTTCGGAGAGGACATTCAGCGGTGCGCCTTTCCGTATGAACGCTTTGAATGTTTTGTCTTCAAAGCTGGTGCCGACAAGCGTGTTTCTCGTGTTGGCGCACCATGCTTTTATATCTTTTGCAAAACCGGGGTCCGTCGCCTGGACTTCGAGCACTTCGCCGTCGTTCATCACTTTGATTTGTTCATTCACTTTCATAATTGGCCCCGGGCACTGCAGCCCGCATGCATTCAGAACTGTTACAGCTTCTGGTTGTTCGGCTTCCTCTTTTCCAAGTGTTACGCCTGAGTCATTAAAATTAGTATCACAATGATTCTGGCCTGCAGTATCGTATACACAGGAATATGTCCGGAATCCGCCATCAAGGTTTTTAACAGGGAAACCATTTTGTGCAAGGATACGGGCGGCGAGATATCCGCGCAGCCCAACCTGGCAATATACATAAATCATTTCATCCTTCGGCAGTTCACCGAGACGATTGCGCAGTTCACCAAGCGGAATGTTTTTTGAACCGTTGATCGCCCCCATATCACATTCCATCGGTTCGCGGACATCGATTAAAAGAGCGCCGTTTTCGACAATAGCATCGATTTCATGCCATTGAACCGTTTCATTTTTGCCCTCAAGGACGTTCATAGCTGCATACCCTGCCATATTGACAGGGTCTTTGGCTGATGAAAAAGGAGGAGCATAAGCAAGTTCGAGGTCCGGAAGATCGAAAATGGTCAATCCGCCTTTAATTGCAGTTGCTAGGACATCGATCCGCTTGTCTGCCCCATCGTAAGAAACGGCCTGGGCCCCGAAGATTTTACCGGTATCCGGCTCAAAGACGAGCTTCATGGATATTGGGAACGATCCCGGATAATACCCGGCGTGTGAACCAGGATGCACATGGATCACTTCGTGTTCGATACCCATCTGTTTCAGTGTTTTTTCATTCAATCCAGTTGCAGCAGCCGTCATATCAAATACTTTCGCGATCGAGGTGCCAAGTGTTCCGCTGTATTTGACGTCATAGCCGTTGATATGGTCTGCGACAAGGCGGCCCTGGCGGTTAGCCGGCCATGCGAGCGGTATCATCGCCGGTTTGCCGAGGATATAATCTTTTACTTCAATGGCGTCTCCGATTGCATATATGGAAGGGTCATCCGTCTGAAGGGCGTCATTCACTTTTATGCCGCCCCTGTTGCCAATGGCAAGACCCGCCTCTTTAGCCAGCATGTTTTCAGGCTGCACGCCTATTGCAAGGATGATCATGTCGGTCTGCAGCTTCTGTCCGCTGTTCAAATGGATTGTTTTTCCTTCATTTGCAAAGCGTTCGACCCCATCATCAAGAATCAGATTGACGCCTTTATCCGCAAAATGCTGGTGAAGAATCGCAGCCATTTCGTAATCGAGGGGTGCCATGATTTGATCTGCCATTTCAACAAGTGTGACATCAAGGCCAAGGTCATGGAGATTCTCAGCCATTTCGACCCCTATGAAACCTCCCCCGACAACAACAGCTTTGCCCGGCTTTTTCTCTTCAATATATGACTTGATTTTATCAGTATCAGGGACATTGCGGAGTGTAAACAGCTCTTTGGCATCTTCAATTCCTGGAATATTCGGCTTGATCGGTTTAGCACCCGGGGAAAGGACAAGCTTGTCATAACTTTCTTCGTACGTTTCGCCCGTCACAACTTTTCTGACAGTTACCATTTTTCTTTCCCTGTTTATGCTCACTACTTCACTTAAATTTCTAATATCAAGATTGAATTTTTTTGACATGCCCTCCACGGTTTGCACCAATAGAGCATCGCGATCCTGGATTGTGCCGCCGATGTAGTATGGAAGTCCGCAGTTGGCAAACGATATATATTCTCCCCGTTCAAACATAATGATTTCCGCCTGTTCATCAAGCCGGCGAAGGCGTGCTGCCGTTGTGGCTCCTCCTGCTACTCCGCCAACAATTACGATTTTATTATTCATGATGTATGTTCTCCTCTCACATTCTTCTCATTCTTCTTTTTGGTATGGGGTACGGGTAAGGGTAAATAGCATCTTTACTTTGTGAATCATATCACAATGACTCACCGAGCGGTAGAGTTTGTGTAACTTGTCACAATCTATTCATATAGTTGGCTATTTCAGGAAGAAAATTCGAATGGAAAAGTTCATGGAATATTGGATAAGGTCTATGCAGAAGGTATTATATAGTGAAATTCGCACCCCGCTTCAGGCTGGCTGTTTAGAGAGCTCTGAGCGGGGAAGTATCATTATAGCAACGGAATAATTTGTATAGCCAAAGGATGTGAACGTTTTGGATCAGCAACATGAAGAAAAACTCAAAGAAGCGGGTTTTCCGCTGCTCTTGCTGCTGATTGGCCTCGGTGCCGCTGGCCTGTCCCTCTTTATCTTTTCAGAACTGGCTGAAGATATCCTGGCATCTGAAACCATCCGATTTGACGCGGCAGTGGTCGGCCTTTTCGTATCGATTAGCAGTGAGCCGCTCGACCAGGCGATGATTCTGATTACAGAGCTCGGGTCGGTTTGGTTTTTGACTGCACTGTCACTCATGGTCCTCGCTTTTCTCTGGGTTAGGTATCGGGATAAATGGGGCATTTTGTTTTTTGCTATAGGAGTGGCCGGCGGCGGAATCCTGACCAAAATACTTAAGAGCACGTATGAACGGAGCAGGCCTGGCATTAATCCCGATATTGATGCTGTAGGTTACAGCTTTCCAAGCGGACATGCGATGGGATCGCTTGTGTTTTACGGTTTTGCTATTTATTTTATTGTGCGCAGCCGGTTGTCCCGCACAGCTAAATGGCTCGGATCCATCACTTCGGGGGTTCTCATCATTTTGATTGGCATCAGCCGGATCTATCTCGGTGCCCATTATCCGAGTGATGTTGCTGCCGGTTATTCGGCGGGGCTGATCTGGCTTGCTATGGCCGTTCTCGCCCTTGAGTATGTGGAATGGCATACTCGGAATAACATTCGTCCTGTCCGCGCTTTGCGGAATTTATTGAGTGATTTGATTTAAGGATACGGTTCCCGGGTGGAACCGTTTTGTTTTACATATTGTGCGAAGGAAAAATCAATATTATCAATCAATTGATAGTTCAGATTCAGTCTTAAATTGAGTGGTTTTGAATGATCTCTTCTACATGATTGTTATTTAATTATGTTTTGGATATTGGCCGGTTCGGGTTTGCGAGACTCTGGTGGGAACTGATGGACAGGTGAGACCCGAATCTGCAGGGGCGTTAGCTATGATGAGACTTACTGCCCGTCCCGGAAAGCGTGGTTGTTTTCGGTCTTAGGTCTTTAACGAAGTGCATGAGGCCAGAAGTTTTTATGAATTTCCAGCGTTACTGCCGTCATTTGGAGTCTGCTTTCCCGTTTCTTTCCAGTCCACTTCTAGCCTTTTCCCCGGAGTCCCTCTCGTCCTTCCGCCCTTTTCAGAACAATTATCCTTGAAGGAATGCCGTCAACCGTAAAAAAACCCCGGTCCATTCGGAACCGGGGCTTCTTACATTTATTGTCATGTCAAAAGGGTTATATTATTTATTGTCATTGTTGGCGCGGGCATTTCCGCCTTTTTCGCCGATTTCTTCGTAAAATTCGCGGTCATGGTTACGGGAAGTGGCTTCTCCGCCCTTCTCGCCAATTTCCTGATAAAATTCTTTGTCGTGGCTTTCAGCAGTTGCTTCTCCGCCTTTTTCACCAATCTCTTTGTAGAAGTCTTTGTCATGGCTTTCGGATGTCGCTTCTCCGCCTTTTTTACCGATTTCCTGATAGAATTCTTTATCGTGAGTGCGAGAAGTAGTTTCTCCGCCCTTACGTCCAGCTTCTTCAAGTGTCATGTCACGGTTATCGTCTTTTCTGTTTGCCATGATGAAATACACTCCTTTTTGTATAGTTTCTAGTTGATCCTACAGTAAGTGTTTACCACTTATTGGAATCTCCTAAACATCTGCATGCTGCTGAGACTTAGAAGATCCAGCAGAATCAACTTGGTACTATGTGTACCTCGTGATAATGATTTCAAACATCAGGTGGGGATATTTGGGCATTTGAATAATAATTGAAAATCTCGAAAAAAAACTGCAACAAAAAGTGCCTGGCAATTGCGACGCAATTGCCAGGCACTTTTTTCACAACATCCATTTCACGTAGTTTTTCAAGATCCGGTTCAGTGGGCCGTTGAACAGTTTTTGGCGCCAGTATTGGTCGGCTGCTTGCTGGATGATGGCTCCCCGGGTCGGGTAGGGGTGGATGACGCTGGAGATGGTTCCGATTTTGCGGTTGTGGTGTTTTGCGTATACGAGCTGCTGCATCCATGTGCTGGCGTCCTTCCCGGCGGCATGGGCTCCTAGTATGTTTCCTTTTTTATCGGTGATTACTTTCAAGAGGCCTTCTTTTTCTCTTGCTGTGATAAACCGGTCCACATCCCCAGCTGCTGCTTTATACACCTCAATACTGCTGCCGTACTTAAGCCGCGCTTCTTTCTCCGTCAGTCCAAGGTGATAGATTTCCGGGTCTGTATACGTTACCCACGGCAAACTGTCGTAGCGCACTTTCCTGCTTAAACCGAACACTGCATTGCTTACGGCTATTTTACCCTCCATACCGGCGGCATGTGTAAACATATACTTGCCGGTTACGTCGCCGACCGCGTATATATGCTTGTTTGAGGTCCGCATGCAGCGATCCACTTTCACATATCCGTTTTCCGTTTTAACGCCCGCTTTTTCCAGACACAGGCCATCTGTATTCGGAAGCCGCCCTGCTGCCAGGAAAAGTGCCTCTGCCCTTATTTCATCCGTTACACCATTCTGCTCGACGGTCAGAACCGTTTCGCCGTTCTCCCCTTTCACATGGATAATATTACATCCGAGCCTGATAGACAGCTCTTTCTCAAGTCGGCCTTTCACGCACTGGACCACACCCCTGTCTTCCCCCGGCAGCAAGTTCTTCCCGATTTCAAGAACCGTGACACGGGCCCCGAGGCGGGCCAGGGCCTGCGAAACCTCAAGCCCTGTCGGCCCGGCCCCTACAGTCACGATCCGTTCGGGCAGTCTTTCGAGTGAAAACACGGTTTCATTCGTAATATAATGAATGGAGTCAAGTCCCGGGATTTGTGGAATGAACGGCCTTGAACCTGTTGCAATGATAATCCGCCGCCCCCTGATGTGATGCTGCTCTTTTCCGTGAATTTCAATTATATGTTCATCCGCAAAGCAGGCACTTCCCTCATAAAAATCGACGCCCAACGCGGCAAACCGCTCTATACTGTCATGAGTCTGGATTTTAGCAATGGAAGCTTTAACCCGTTCCATCGCCGCCTGAAAAGACGGTTTTCCGTCCATTTCCAAACCGAATTCAACTGCTGCCCTTCCGATGTCATAAACGGACCGGGCTGCTTCTATAAGCGCTTTTGACGGGACGCAGCCCGAGTGAAGACAATCACCACCCGGGTTCTTGCTCTTTTCAACTACAGCGACAGTCGCCCCGAGGCTCGCTGCCCCGGCAGCAACCGTCAGGCCCCCGGCACCGCCTCCGATTACGATCACCTGATATTCTTTCATATCCATGTCTTATCCTTTTAAAATCCGTTTCGCTTCCATCAGCCGCTGCAGCGATGTGAAGACTTCAACCGCCAGAAACATAAGTGTGATGGTTACAAGGAACTCAGGAAAAAGAATCATGAGTGTGAACAGGACGAACCCTTCTGTCCGTTCAGCAAGACCAGGCTGATAATAGAAAGATTTCATGCCGCTTTTTTCGGTTACGGCACCCACCGTCAGAAAAATAGTCATGGCGTAAATGATGGCTACACTCAATAGGAGCAATGCCCACATCGCTTCAGGATATCGGAAAGCCAGACCCAGGATCACACTGATTTCCACAAGCCGGTCATAACTTACATCAAGAACCGTGCCAAACGTGGATGGCTTCGTCAGCCTTGCCATCGTGCCGTCTACCGCATCCAGAAAACCTGATAGCCACAAAACGGCCACTGCCCAGAGCGGCTGGCCCAAATAAATGAACAACCCGGATGATGCCCCGATAATAAATGCGATTGTTGTCACCTGGTTTGCACTGAGACCGAGATTCAACAGCCCCCTGCCCGTTTTCTCAATAGCCGGTTGAACTAGATGGCGTGCTCTTGTATCTAACATTCCGCTCACTTCCTTTAATTTCCTGATGTTTATGTGCTTTCTTTACATAGAAATGCTGAACGTCACTGTTTTTAAAAGTGATGTAAACGTTGCTTCCCGTATCAAATTCCTGTTTGGAATGAACCATGACTTCCTGATTGAGTTGATTGACAATGATATGGTAAAACGGCTGTCCGAACTTAAAAATGCGGTTTTCCACACGGGCCGGATAAGCCCTTCTGCCGGCCGTTCCAGTTGCTTCATCATCTGATAGGACCAGCTGATCTGCAGGTACAAACCCTGTTTCCAGCTTCAGGCCTTCCGCAAACATTTCAGCTACGACGCTGCTTGCCGGCTGACGGCACACTTCCTCGGGCAGGCCGACCTGCTGGAACGCCCCCTCACTCATGATGGCGATGCGGTCTCCCATCGTCATGGCTTCCTCCCGGTCATGTGTGACGAATAAGGCGGTCACGCCTTCTTCCTTGAGGACGTTCCTGACCCATTGCCTCAAGGAGATACGAAGGGTGGGATCGAGACTGCTGAACGGTTCATCAAGGAGCAGCAAGGATGGATTCATGATCAACGCCCTTGCCAGTGCGACCCGCTGCTGCTGACCCCCTGACAATTGACTCGGATACCGTTTGGCGAGTTCGGCAAGCTCCACTTTTTCAAGCATCGCCATCCCGCGTGTCATCCGTTCCTTTTTCAAAGCCCGGTTTTTCCCGTGTTTTAATCCGTATGTGACGTTTTCAAGGACGTTCATATGCGGAAACAACAGCGGCTGCTGGAACATCATGACGACCGGACGTTTTTCGGTGCTGACTCCTGTGATGTCCTTTCCATCAAGGGAAATGGAACCGGAAGTCGCCTCTTCCAGTCCGGCCAGGCATCTGAGGAAAGTCGATTTCCCGCATCCTGAAGGGCCGACAAGGCTGATAATGGACCCTTTGGCGATTTCAAGGTCCAGAGATGAAAAGACCGGCTGATGTGAATATTTTTTTGTTAAGCCTTTGATTTTGACAAACATTTGCCTCTTCCTTTCTATGGTCTTTTTACCAGCTGTAAGTAAACTTGAATGGCTCCTTCAAAAATGGTGAGAAATAATATAGGCAGCAATGCGAAAACGGCGGAAAAACCTGCGATGACCGCTTCATCAGCGCTGTTGAAGTAAGGGTAATAAATCATCGGCAGCGTCGTCACCTGCCCGCCGCCGATTATGGCAGTGAGAACATACTGGCTCAGTGAAATGACAAAGACGAGCAAAGCCGTGCTTCTGATGCTCGGGAGCAATAACGGGAACGTGACGGTCCAAAATGCGGCCCCTTTTTGCGCCCCCAATGTCGCCGCCTGTTCATTCCATTCAATGCTTAACCTGTCAAATCCGGCTTTAAGCATCCTGATGGCGTATGGGAGAGTCGGAAGCAGATGGATCAGGATGACTCCAGCCATCCTATCGGCGAGCCCCAGCCTGATCATCGTCAAATGCATCCCCATCGCAATCGCCAAAACAGGTATCAGGATGGGCATGAGCAATACCGATTCAATAAACGTTTTTCCTTTGAAGTTATACCTGCTCAATGCACCGGCGGCCGGAATGGCGAGCAAAAAATTCAACACAACGACTGCTGTACCGATTATGATGGTCGTCTTGATGGAGTCAACAATGTCCGGATCTGTAAATATAATATGCCAGGCTCTGAAATCAATCTTGTCAGGTTTCCATTGCGGCCATGCCCATCCAAAACTGATGCTTTTAATGAGCAGCAGCAGGAAAGGTGCCACAAAAACCAGGAAGAAAACAAGTAGCATCGCAAATTGTTTCCCGTTTATCCTATTCAACTGCGTGCCTCCTCCCTGCTCCACCTTTTGCGCCATTTATGCGTCAGGCTGAGCAATAAAACACTGCCAGCCACCGTAACAATCGACAAACAGATCATAAGTGCCTGTGCAATCGGACGGTTTATCCAGCTGCCCTCATAAAACCACTGGAAAGCGAGGATCGGCAGCATTTTTGGATAGGTGACGCCAAGTAAAGCCGGCACCTCGAATGCTCCCATAATAAACGAAAATAAAATAAGTCCAATTTCAAGAAGAACAGGCCACATCCATGGGAACTCCACCGTCCTCCATACTTTCCAGCCGCTGCCGCCGAGCGTCCTGACAACATCTTCATATCGGAAGTCAAGCTCCTGATAGCCGGGCAATAGCATAAGAATAACAAACGGGATTTCCTTCCACATATAAGTTAAAATGACTCCTATATAGTATGGGTCGTTAACCAGAATCGGGAATCCACCCATATCAGATATTATGCCGACTTCAAATAAAACGGATGAAAACCAACCGCTCGGTGCAAAAAGCACAAAAACAAGATAAGCCGCCACAAAGTGGGGAATAAGCATCGGAAACCAGGCCATGAACTTCCAAAAATCTTTGCTGAACAATTTGAACATCATCCTTGTCAGCAGCACGCCGACAACGATGGAAAGGGCCGTCGATATGAAGGCCACTTGCAAACTGATCAAAAGGGAGTCAATGAATTCCCTGTCTTCAAACAAGGCATTGTAATTGGCAAGCGGCGAAGAGGGAGAAAGACTCTCCGCTCCCGCCATGAACAATCCGTATCCTACTATTAATAGTACAAATAATAAAGCGGGTGCAACATACAGGTACGGTTTGGATTTTTTATGGCTGTACGACTTCATTCTCCCAATGCTCCTTAATCCAGTCAGCATATCTGGCATCAAGTTCAGGCAGGATATCTTCAGCTGTCACGGTCGTTTCGCCGCCCAGTTCTTCCATTCGCTGAAGTTGTTCATCCATCAATTTTCCCGGATCGATGACTGAACCTTCTCCCCACATAGCCGGGGCAAGCTTGGCGATTTGCGCTTCCGGCGAAAGCATGAAGTTGATTGCCGTCATGGCTGCTGCTTCATTTGGACTGTTGAACGGGATGCTCAAATAATGGGTGTTTCCGATTGACCCCGGGTCGATCACAAGCGTTTCCGTTGTCTCCGGAAATACGCCGTCCTCAATCAAACTTGCTGTGCGGCGCTCATTGAACCCCATTGTAAAATCCACTTCCCCGTTTGCATACAATTGATCCAGCTTCGCAAGTGTTTCCGGGTAGGTCTTTCCGTCCCGCCATAGCGAACCTTCCATTTCGTTGAGCCTATCCCACGCCTCTGCGCCGTTTTCCTTAAGCCATTTTTCTTCATAGCCATTTTGAAGGACATCTTCTTTGCCTTGAATGTCATATAAAAGATGGCGCACAAACGCATTTCCGGTAAAATCCGATACATTCGGATATGTGAACCGGCCGGGATTATCTTCAATCCATTGCTTGAGTGCCGTAAAGTCAGCAGGAGGATCGCTTACTTTTGCCGCATCATAGTTGAGCACAAACTGGACTTTGCCCCACGGCGCTTCCAGGCCATCAATGCTGGTCCCCATATCATTGTTGACATATGGCTTGTCTTCGCCGATATAGTCCTGGAGATTCGGCAATTTTGGAGCGAAGGCTCCGTATAACAGGCTGTTCTCTTTCGCCGTCTTGAAATTCTCGCCGTTGATCCAGATGATATCCATCGTTCCATCATCTTTCCCCGCTTTTTTCTCTGTCATCAACTTGGAAAGAAAGTCTGCGGTGTCCATCGGATGCCTTTTCAGCGTGATATTGTGTTCATCTTTCAAGCGCGGTGCGACCCATTCATCTATATAAGTGTTGATGCCGTCATCTCCACCCCACATGAAAATGTGGACTTCAGACCCGCTCGCCTCTTCGGTTATCTCTTCCCAATCCGCTTCAAGCAGGTCCGGTTTTGATTGTGATTCGTCTTTTTCTTCAGCCGAACTGCACGCTGCG
This sequence comes from Bacillus marinisedimentorum, assembly GCF_001644195.2. Classification (NCBI taxonomy): domain Bacteria; kingdom Bacillati; phylum Bacillota; class Bacilli; order Caryophanales; family Bacillaceae; genus Bacillus; species Bacillus marinisedimentorum. Next base: position 53,515 of record NZ_LWBL02000009.1, read on the forward strand.
AGCAGCATTGCCAAAATGAGTATCATTAATAGTAGTTTCTTCATTTCTGTGCCCCTTTTTTGTTTTTCGTATAGGTGTACAAGCCTTCCATCGCCCCAGGCCGCAGTTGCCCTCTATAATTTCCAATCAAGAAATAGCATCCTCAATATCAATCTATGAATGTTAAAAACAATTGAAATAGTGCCGGGAGTTGCCTCCATCGCTCATTATACAAAAAACTTACAGATAAATATCGCTTTTTATCAGGTTCAATTGATTTTTTTGTGAAGTTTGTCACTATAAGCCATTGAAAAACTTCTAGATCGGCTACTCCCTTCAAATGAAAAGCGCCCGGCAAAAAGCCGAGCGCCCCGCGAAACTTTAATCTGCCGAATCTCTCATTACCAGGACGCCCTGGATAAATACGGCAAAGTGGAAAGCCGCTTTTTATTGCTACTGTTTAAGTTCTTCCATATTGATTCCTTTTTTCTTGGCGATATACTTTGGAATCAAAGATACAAGGAACAGGATGGTGCCAGCTGCCGCAAATTCAAGCAGAAGTTTAGTAGAGAAACCTTCAGCTACGATTTGGCCGGCCATGTATGCGTAAATGAATGCGCCAGGAGCCATGGTGATCAATGAAACGATAGAAAATTTAACAAAGGATAGGCTCGTTACGCCGTACGCATAGTTCTGGACGTTGTACGGGAATACCGGTACCAGGCGGGTCAGAATCAAGAAGCTTTCACCATTTTTCTCAACGCCCTGGTCAATCTTTTTGAAAACCGCATTGTCTTTAAACTTATTGACGATTATACCTCTTGCCACGTACTTCGCAATCAAGAAAGCGGCCATTGCGCCGATTGTTGCGCCGATCAAGGCGAGCAAGCCGCCTTTGATTGAACCAAACGTGATGCCGGCCACAATGGTCAAGAGTGATGCCGGAAGCATGAATACCGCTACTGCTACGAATACGAGCAAGAATACAATATATCCGAAGACCCCAAAGCCTTCAAACCAGGCCTGCATCGCTTTTACATCCTTCAACTGTTCGAGGATTCCCGTCTGCCAGGCAATCAGGAATACGGCGGCGATTGCTCCGATTACGGCCAGAAGCTTAAGCGGGCTGCCTTTTTTTGCCTTTGCTGTATTTGCCATTATAATCGACTCCTATTTTAGAATTCACCGTTTTCAGTACGGTCGATGATGTCCTGGTTGCCTTTTTCGTAAGCCTGGTAGCTCCATTCAATCCATGATCCATCATAGTTTAGTGCATCTTCGTAGCCAAGGATCTGTGTCAAGACGAACCATGTGTAAGCGGAACGTACACCAGACTGGCAATAAGGGATAAGCTGCTTGCCGGAATCAGTATACTCTTTGTAGATTTCTTCAAGTTCTTCTTTTGACTTGAATGTACCTTCTTCGGTTGTTGCAGCAGAGTACTGAAGCCATTTGGCCCCTTTAATTTTGCCAGGGCCGAATGCACCTTTCTTCGTGTCGCTGCCTGTTTCTTCATCCTCACCGCGCGTATCGATAATGATATAATCGTCGTTATCGACTGCTTTAGTTACCAATTCAAGGCTTGCATTGAATGCATCTGGATTGTAATCAGGAGCTTTGTAGTCTGTTGTTTCACGGTCGCCGATTTTAGCCGGCTCCGCAGTTTCATAGCCTGCACCGAGCCATACCGGCATACCTCCATCAAGCATGCGCACATCATCATGGCCAAGCATTTTCAGCTGCCAGAACACGCGGGCTGAGTCATGCTGATCGTTGCCAGCATACGTGACGATTGTTGTGTCTTCTTTCACCCCGAAATCACTCAGCAGCTTTTCCATTTCTTCTTTCGTGTTGGCCATGCCGTCGTAATCGAATGCCTCTGTTCCCGAGTAATCAGGACGCCATACAACGAATGAATCCGGAATGGCCTCTTTTGATTCCATCGTGCCGATGACTACAACGTCTTCTTTATTTTCATCAAGCAACTCTTTCAGCGCTTCAGCCGTGATCAGTGCTTTCGGGTTCGCATATTCAGTGATCTTTTCCTGCTGGGCGGAAAGGTTCACTTCCTTGCTTTTGACAGCAGTGACATTTTGGTAAACAAAGAACCCGACAATCAGGAGAGCGACAACTGATACACTTGCAACCAGTTTTTTGTTCATTTTGAGAACCCCCGTTTAAATGATTATTATAAAAATTGTAGGATTACCGAGTGTGATTAAGATTTAACAACCGATTTCACAACCTGCTTCGATTTATAACGGTTGATCCATGACTTCGCCGCATTGGAAAGTACATCTTCCGGTGCGTCATCGTCCTTGTATACGACAGGTCCCCAGATTAAATCAAGGATATGGAACGACTTTTTACCGGCTTTCATCATAGATGAACGGCATGCCGCACAGTATACAACAACATAATCGGTTTCAAAGTCGTTTCCGCGGCGTTCCATGACCCGCATCGCCAGATCAGGGTTGGCCGGAACAATCATTCCGCCAAATCCGCAGCAGCGCGTGTTTTCCCTTGAATATTCGCTTTCCTTCACTTTGTAGCCCAGTTCCTTCAAGATCCAGCGTATGCCATCCTGCAGTTCGGTTTCATAGCGGGTTGAACAGGAATCATGGATGCCGAATTCAACATCGCTATCTTTCGCTTTGCCCCGGATATGTTCAGGAAGGCCGACTTTCGGAAGCAATGTCCAGAGTGAAGTGACGTCTGTATCGCTGCTTCCCTGAATCGTTTTGTAGCAGTTCTGGCAGGCGACGATCATATTCTCAATGCCGACATCATCCATATCCTTTTGCAGGCCGTCAAATCGCTCGTGGAACTTATCCTCCTGTCCAAGGGCTTTCGTGCCTTTTCCGCAGCATTTCTGAACTCCGGCAAGGTCCGGATACAGTTCCTTTAAATATTCCATCGTTTTGCGCACGCCTTCAGGTGAATATGAAGGAAGTGAGCAGCCCGGCATAAACCCCATTTTCTGTGCCATAATCACTTCACTCCTTTTGCTTTTGTTTTTGCTTTTGTTGTAAAGATTTTCGAGAAACCGAGCATCTGGTGCATTTCAATCGCCTTATGGCCTTTCATCGGTGACTTGCCGTTGTTTTGTAAAATGAAGTCTTTCCTCATGCCCATGAATACGTCTCCGATCGGGAAGTCTTGTGGACATACATGCGTACAGCCGCCGCACATGTTACAGGAATATGGAATGACCGGATCGATGCCGCCTGACTCCAGGAAGTCTTTGAAAATATCCTGCGGGCACTCGCCGAAGTCATTCATCATGACACATTCCGACATGCAGAGCTTGCATTCACACTGCAGACAGCGGGATGCTTCTTTCACCGCTTGTTCATCTGTATAGCCGAGGTCGGCCTGGATGAAGTCCAATTTCCGTTCTTCCGCTGGCCGTAAGTTGCCGGATGTCCTTGGCAGGTCTTCTGTTCCTTTTGGAAGCGGAATATCAAGTCTTGTTGTGTAGGAATATTCTTTTTCAAAAATCCGGTTTGTTTTAAGATCTTTTCCTTGAAGATAAAGTCCGGCTGATTTTGCCGCTTTTCTTCCAAGTGCCATCGCCTGGACAACGATTGCGCCGCCGCTTGCATCACCGGCAACGAATACGTTCGGCTCGCTTGTTGCCAGTGTTTCCTGGTCGACCACATAGCGTCCGCCGCGGGTTTGTTCCAGCACCCCTCCCGAAATGTCTTCAACGAGCTGGCCTGTTGCAAAAACGACAGTATCGACTTCGATCGTTTTTTCTTCATCTGTGTATGAAGGATTGAATCTTCCTTCCGCATCAAACATGGATTTGACTTTCCTGGTCTTAATGGAAGACACTCTTCCATTTTCAGCGATGATTTCCTGTGTTCCCCAACCGTTCAGGAATGCGACCCCTTCTTCAAGTGCCTCTTCCTGTTCAAATTTGCTTGCAGGCAGGTTCTCTTCTTCTTCAAGGCTGATTAAGTATACTTCCTCTGCACCGATTCTCCAGGAGGAACGTGCGCAGTCCATTGCCACATCTCCACCGCCGATGACAGCGACTTTTTTGCCGGCCTTCGGAAATTGATGAGTAAGACTGATTTCTTTTAAGTATTCAACCGCATGGAAGACTCCGTCATTTTCAACACCAGGAACTGGAGGCTTTGTGCCTTTATGGGCGCCATGTGCGACAATGACTGAATCATATTCTTCTTTGAGCTGTTTGAAGGAGATGTCTTTTCCAATCTCTACGCCCATTCTCATTTCAACACCGAGATCTGTCAGGTACGTATATTCAAAATCAATGATGTCACGCGGAAGGCGGTATTCCGGAATGCCGACTCTCATCATGCCGCCGACAACCTCAAGCTTTTCAAAAATGGTTACATCGTGCCCCTGTTTGCGGAGATCGATCGCTGCCTGGGCGCCAGCCGGGCCCGCTCCGATGATTGCCACTTTGCGGCCTGTAGGCGCACCAGTTTGGATATCCCACAGTGACTTTTTATCCGCTCTTTCAGCCGCGAATCGTTTCAGTGCCGCAATTGAAAGCGGCTGTCCAAACTCTTCGTTTCTGCGGCATACACTCTCACAAGGATGAGCGCAAATTCTGCCAAGCGTGTTCGGAAGGAACAATTTCTCACGGATCGTCAGGAGTGCTCCTTCAAAATTTCCTTCACCAATTTGAGCCATGTACTTTTTAACATCAGTATGCATCGGGCAGGTTGCCACGCAAAAGGCCTCTTCATGTCCCATACAGTTATCGACAATATGAGCGGCTCCGTCTTTTACTTTTTGATTGAATTCCACTGACTCCACCTCTTTTCAATCTGATTCGTTGTTCTGGAATTCCCAGTCTTCATTTTATTGTCGAAAGTTTGTGAATAGTTTCACATAAGTTTCCAAATAATTAATCCTTAGTCAAAAGGATTGATAGATGAATAGTATGAGTTCATTTTGTGATATATATCACAAACTTTCCTACACGTTTAATATAACAGAGAAAAATCAGGCGTGAACCTGTATATTGCGAACAGATTGTGACAGAAACCCATGCTCGACGAGGTACTTGTCTAAGGGTTTTGACAACTCTGTTTTGTATGCGCTTTAGTTGATAGCGGCACTCAATTACGGTTTGCCACAGAAAGGAAGTCTCTTGAGGTTGGGGGCGGCTTGTCGCATTAAAGTACAACATTTAGCACGGCAGACCGCTACCCGTGCCTATAATAAGAACAGAACTTACATTTAAAAGTTTTTTGCATGGAGATCAATTCATTCGATGTTGATGCCCTTTCTATATAATTCAAGAAACTACATCGTATAACCGGCGAAATTCAATCTTACAGACATCGGCTGCACTACTGCTTGGCCGAGTCATTGCCTGTTACCTTTTACTATCCAATTCAATGATTATACTGTCCAACCCGCCTCTCAACAACAGTTTTAATCGACAATAAAACCCCGGTCCATTGCGGAACCGGGGCAGAACATTGTCGTTTACTTATCATCATTATCGGCACGGGCGTTGCCGCCTTTTTCACCAATCTCTTCATAAAATTCACGATCGTGGGTGCGGGAAGTCTCTTCCCCGCCCTTTTCGCCAATTTCCTGATAGAATTCTTTATCGTGAGTGCGGGCCGTTTCTTCCCCGCCTTTGCGGCCTGCTTCTTCCACAGTCATCTTGCGGTTTTCTCTCTTAGCCATTTCGAAATCCTCTCCTTTTCTGTGATTTCTAATGATGCTTACAGTAGTGTTGTACCTTTCTCTGGATATCACTAAACATCTTCCCGCAAATTTCGGGGAGTTTACAGTTCCAGTACAGCAGGAGTCCCTTCACCGTCCATATAACGGATTGTTTGCGGCTGGATTTTCAGAATGATATAGTCTTCGTCTTCCGGGCTGTTAAAGATCCTCTTCATCTCATCCATCCAGAATTTTTCCTTCAGGCCGCGATCCTCTTTGATTTCGGCTTTTCCCTGAATTTCCACATAAGGATCATCCCAGCCGCCGCCTTTATATCCAAGTAAAATGTGGACGTTTGGGTTGTCTTTGATTTCATCTGCCTTATAAGTTGCTTTGCTTGTCGGTGTATAAAGCGTCAAATCCTCATGGAGGAACGTCATATAACGGGTGTGCGGTTTATTCTCTTCGATGGTTGCCAGCGTTCCAACTTTGTTCTCATCAAGAATTCCGAGTACTTTTTCTTTCAGTTCCTTTTTATCCATGATACAATCTCCTTTCAGTGCGTTTTTTGGCCCTTTCTATTCCCGGTTTTCATCCATCGGGTGTAGTATGTTGTTCCCCTTCCATTTTTATGTAAACGGGTCAATCGGCCGGACCGGCATACGGAAGCAGTTCCCTGGCAATTTCCAGGTATTAACAGGTGCCTTCTTATCTTTAAATGTTTATTTGTTTGCTAAGAAGTAAATGGGGTATAACTATTTTTAGAATTCATTTAGACTGGGTTGCTGTTATTTGGTATATATAGGAAAGGAGACGGATACAAAAACATGAGAAATTTTACAACAGTTTTTAAAGTTTCGGCTGCGATTATGGCCGTTCTTGTCGTATTCGGCATTTTAATGCCTGGTACCCTTGAAAAGCTGACCGGCAATATTCAATCGTTTATCTCAACAGCTTTCGGCTGGTATTACCTGATCATCGTAACGGTCTTTGTGGTCGTCAGTATCTTTTTGATGTTCAGCCCTGTCGGCCGCATAAAGCTCGGCAAGCCTGATAGTGTACCGGAGTTTACCCGGCCGACATGGATTGCAATGCTTTTCAGTGCCGGCATGGGAATCGGCCTTGTATTCTGGGGAACCGCAGAGCCTATCAGCCACTATGCTGTAAGTTCACCTACCGGCCAGGAAGGAACGGCACAGGGAATTAAGGATGCCATGCGCTTCACCTTTTTCCACTGGGGCATCCATGCGTGGGCGATTTACGGTATTGTAGCGCTTGTTCTGGCATATTTTAAGTTCCGTCATGACCGCCCCGGATTGATTAGTGCTGCCCTCTATCCTGTTATTGGGGAAAGACTGGCCAAAGGCGGACTCGGAAAAACGATAGATGTCATCGCTGTTATCGCAACTGTCATTGGCGTTGCGACGACGCTCGGTTTTGGGGCAGTACAGATTAACGGCGGACTGTCATATTTGTTTGGACTGCCGAATAACATTGTTGTCCAGTTCGTGATTGTTTTTATTGTCACGATCCTTTTCATGATTTCAGCCTGGTCAGGACTCAGTAAAGGGATCGCGTATTTAAGTAATGCAAACATGGTTCTTGCAATATTGCTTTTTGCAATGGTCTTCATCTTCGGACCGACAGCCTTTATTTTAAACCTGTTTACAAACACGATCGGCACATATATCGCCTACCTTCCTGAAATGAGTTTCAGGATTGCTCCGCTGAATGAAGAGGCACGGGGCTGGATTCAAGGCTGGACCATTTTCTACTGGGCCTGGTGGATCGCATGGAGTCCTTTTGTCGGCATCTTTATCGCCCGTGTTTCCAGAGGACGGAGCATCCGTGAGTTTATTTTCACAGTACTGCTGCTTCCGTCTTTAATCGGTTTTTTATGGTTTGCGACATTCGGCGGTACGGCAATCTCCCTTCAGCATGAAGGTGTAGCGGCAATTGCCGAACTTGCAACGGAAGAATCGCTCTTCGGCGTCCTGGCAAATTACCCACTCGGATTTTTTGCATCCATTATCGCCATCACTCTTATTGGAACATTCTTTATTACATCTGCCGACTCTGGAACATTCGTACTCGGCATGATGACAACAAACGGTTCACTTACACCGCCAAACTCAATCAAGTTGACATGGGGCGTATTGCTGTCTGCAACTGCCCTTGCATTACTGTACACTGGCGGATTACAGGCATTGCAGAATACAATGATCATCGCCGCCTTCCCGTTTTCGTTTATTATGCTGCTTATGACGTACAGTCTCATCAAGGCGCTATATACAGAAGGAAAAGAACTTGGAATCGGCAGGATCAGACACCCTAAACCGAACCGCCGTTAAACAATCATGATAGAATAAAAAGCTGCATCCCCTACTTTAAAAGGTGGGATGCAGCTTTTTTGAATTCCTTATATGCAGACTTTTTGATTGCATCAATTATTGAGTCGGTCTGAATAGCAGCTTTTAGTGCTCTCCATACAAAAACCGGAGGCTATCCCGCTCCCAGCAGTCAGGCACAAAGCCTTTCAGCAAAACTCCTTCGGAAAAGCCCCCGGTCTTCACTACATTGTTATTCAAAGAACCGGCCTTTGATTACTACCAATCATACTATGCTAAACCGCTTGCCTGGCAATTGCCAGGCACCTTCATATTACGACAAACATCGACAAGTGACAGGCACCGCTACTCTGCTGTGATGTCTTTTACAATACGCTCCAGCACATCGAGGCCTTCCTCCAGCTGGCTGTCGGTGATGACAAGCGGTGACAGGATGCGGAGGATGTTGCCGTAGAGACCCGCTCCCATGACAATGACACCGTGCTGCTGGGCGTTTTTGATGATTTGGCCGACGATTTCTTTGTTCGGTTCTTTCGTCTGCGGGTCCTTTACAAACTCGATCGCCGTCATGGCGCCGAGTGTCCGGACGTCACCGATTTGCGGAATCGAATTTTGAAGCATGGAAAACCGATCGGTGATCGTCTTCCCGATTTCCACGGCCCGCTCAGGCAGGGCCTCTTCTTCCATCATTTTGATCACTTCAAGAGCAGCCACACAACCGAGCGGGCTGCCGCCGTAGGTTCCGCCGATTTCGCCGACGCCAGGGGCCTCCATCACTTCAGCCCTGCCGGTCACCGCACTGATCGGCAGTCCAGCTGCAATGGATTTGGACATCGTCATGAGGTCAGGTGCGACACTGAAATGTTCCATCGCAAACATCTTACCTGTCCGGCCAAAGCCGGTCTGCACTTCATCAGCAATAAAGAGGATGCCATGCTCTTCACAGATTTCCTTAATCCGGCGGACGAAGTTCTTCGAAGGAATGACAAAACCGCCCTCGCCTTGCACCGGCTCCATAATGACAGCAGCAATTTCTTCTGGCGGCACATCCCGCAGGAAAAAGTCGCTGAACTGGTCAATGATTGCCTGGTCCATTTCCTCCTCCCCCATCCCAGCAGGGGCACGGTAGTAGTAAGGATACGGCATTTTATATGTCTCAGGCGCAAAAGGTCCGAATCCGTTCTTATACGGCTTCACTTTGCTCGTCAGGGACATTGACATGAATGTACGGCCATGGAATCCCCTCTCGAACGACACAATCGCTTTGCGGCCGGTATATTTGCGTGCAATTTTGATGGCGTTTTCAACAGCCTCCGCACCGCTGCTCAAGAAGAACGTTTTCTTCTCAAAATCCCCCGGCGTAATGCTGTTCAGCTTCTCGGCAAGTTCTATATAAGGCTCATACATCATCACATGAAAAGACGGGTGCAGATACTTCTCGGCTTGCTCTTTCACCGCACCTACTACAGCCGGCGGGCAATGGCCCGCATTCAGCGTGCCGATCGCCCCCGCAAAGTCGATGAATGTATTGCCGTCTACGTCGGTCAAGAGCGCACCTTCTCCTTTTTCAGCAAACGTGGCGACTGTGTTAAAGGGGCCTTTCGGAACGTTTTTTTCGCGCCTTTCGAGAAGTTCCGCCGCCCTCGGTCCGGGTATCGATGTTTTCATGTTAATGGACGTTGTTTTTTCTGCCATTTAAAAAACCTCCTTGCTTTGTTGGGCTTTTACCCGTTTTCAGCACCGCACCAATCTACGAGTGTAAGCGCGATGATCTCCGCAGCCTGAAATACTTTTTCAAGTTCAATGTATTCATTCGGATAATGGGCCATGCCAGTCACACCCGGCCCAAAAACGACCGATGGCGTTTCGCCGACCTTTGTCAGCAGGCCTCCGTCTGTTCCCCACGGAGAAGCTTCGACAACCGGATTGCCCCCGATGACATCCCTGTATCTCTCGGTAAGCGCTTTGATCATGTCATTCCCAAGATCTATCGAACCAGGCAGCCAGCGGGCACCAAACCATTCAAGCGTGACAGGATGATCTTCATACCACTCGTCAATCTCTTTCAAATCTTTAAGCCAGGCATCCATTTCCGCTTTTGCCTCTTCCATCGTTTCCTCTGGCGAAACTCCCATCCTTCCTTCGATTTTCACAAGGTCGGGCACAGATGACGGCCAGTCGCCGCCTTCAATCTTTCCGACATTGATCGGGACAGGGATCGGAATTTTTTCATACAGCGGGTCACTGATGCGGTTATTCCGTTCTTCCTCGAGCCTGCGGAGATGATCAACGACCGCAAGGCTTTTTTCGATGGCATTCACGCCTTCATAGCGGGTGCCGCCATGGGCTGAACGGCCTTTGATATGGATCCGGAACCACATCGACCCCTGCTGTTTCGGGAAAATTTTCATGTTGGTAGGTTCAGGGATAATCGCCGCATCCGCTTTATAGCCTCTCAAAACGGATGCCAGCGTCCCCGATCCGCCGCTTTCTTCTTCAATGACACTTTCAAAAATGACATCACCCTGCAGCCGGATGCCCAGGCCCTGCAGTGTCTGGATAGCCAATAGAAGGGCGGCATTTCCACCTTTCATATCCGTGGCGCCGCGGCCGTATATTTTTCCGTCTTTAATCTTGCCGCTGTATGGGTCTTCAATCCATTGCTCGCGGTCCCCAGCCGGAACGACATCAATGTGGCCGTTTAAAATGACCGAGCGGCCGTCCCCGTTTCCTTTCCAGACACCCACCACATTCGGGCTGCCTGTGAATTCATCACGGGATGAGGCAAACGCCGGGTTTTTGGCCAATTCATTGCCATCAGGGTCCCAGACATCCACTTCAAGCCCCATGTTCTCAAGTGTCTCAACGACGATTTCCTGGGCCGCCTTTTCGTTTCCCTGTGTACTCGGTGCTTGAATCATCTGCTGCAAAAGTGTGATTCCTTCTTCGCGATGGGCTTCCAGCCAATCATGGACATGTTTTTTAAGTTCAGGCATCGCTCCTTAACCTCCTTTTACACTTATCGAAGTGTCACAACCTCGCCGGGGACATGGAGAGGCGCCCCGGTTTTTTCAATAACTTCTTCCGGCGTATGCGGTTCCATCACTTCCTTGAGGACAAGCCCGCTGTCAGCAACCTCAATCACGGCCATATCCGTAATGATCAAATCGACACACCGTTTTGCTGTAAGGGGCAGGCTGCACTCACGGACAATCTTCGGCTCCCCTTTTTTATTGATATGATTCATAAGGACAACAACTTTCTTTGCTTTAGCAGCCAGTTCCATCGCGCCGCCGATTCCCGGAACCCGTTTTCCCGGCACGATCCAGTTGGCGAGATCACCCTTTTCACTGACCTCCAGTCCGCCAAGGATAGTCAAATCCAGATAGCCGGAACGGATGATTCCAAATGCTGTTGCACTGTCAAAATAGGATGCGCCAGGAACGATCGTTACCGGAAAGCCGCCGGCATTGCAAAGCGACGGATCCTCATTGCCTTCATCCGGCGCTTCACCCATGCCCAATACGCCATTTTCCGCATGGAACATGACTTCCATGCCGTCCGGGACATGATTCGAAACGAGGGATGGAATCCCGATGCCGAGATTCACGACCATTCCGGCTTCAATTTCTGTTGCCGCCCGTTTGGCGATGCGGTTGCGGATATCTATTCCCATGCCCATTTCCAATCCACCCCCTTGCTTGGAACGACCATATCGACATATACGCCTGGTGTCACGATGCATTCCGGGTCCAGTTCTCCTGCTTCCACGATTTCGTCCGCTTCAGCAATGGTGATCTTCCCTGCCATTGCGACAAGCGGACTCGTATTTCTGGCACTCGTTTCAAAAACCAGATTGCCGAATGTATCCGCTTTCCTTGCATACACAATCGATACATCAGCGGTAAGCGGCTTTTCCAGTAAAAATTCCTTTCCATCCACCGTGACCTTTTGCTTCCCGTCTTCAATCATGCTGCCAAGACCGATATCGGTGAGGATGCCGCCAAGTCCCATGCCGCCAGCCCTGATTCGTTCTGCCAGCGTACCCTGCGGGGAAAACTCCACCTCCATCTCTCCATCGGTCATAAGCTGTCCGGCAATCGGATTCGATCCGATATGTGAAGCGATCAGCTTCCGGGCCATCCCCCGGCTCACAACACGGCCGATGCCGATGTCCGGAAAAGCGGCATCATTGCCGATCAATATCAGGTCTTTGACTCCTTTTTCCAGGATTCCGGCAATGATTGTCGGCGGGTTGCCGATTCCCCCAAATCCGCCATACATCAGCGTACAGCCGTCATTTATATAGGCCAGCGCTTCCTTTACGGTTCCTGTTTTATTAAGTGATTGTTTTTTGGTTTGAAATGCCATTCTGAGCCCCTCCTATCCTGCACAATTGATAAGCCCGAGTTTTTCCAGATGAGTTTGCACCTCATAAAGGGTCTTATCCAACAATTTCACAAGCTGATCGATTTCCTGTTTGTTAATGGTGAGCGGCGGCGAAATGATGACAGCATCACCGTCATCCCCCTCATACCCGGCCGCTGCCGGATAAACCAGCAGGCCATTTTCCTTCGCCCTGTCGATCACAAATCCTGTCAGTAGTGTTTCTTTGCTGAATGGCCGCTTCGTGAATATATCCGATATGAATTCAATGCCCCACAGGAGCCCTCTTCCCCGCACATCGCCGATAATCCGATACTTGGAAGCCATTTCCTGCAGTTTTTTCATGAGATAATCGCCTTTTTGCGCTGTCTCATTGACTAAGTTATGCTTTTCAATAAATTCAAGAACAGCAAGTGAAACTGCTGCCGATTGCGGGTTGGCGCTGAACGTGTGCCCGCTCATGATCGAGGCCGAGCCATTCAGAATAGGCTCAAGCACTTTTTCACTGACCATCGCGGCTGCCATAGGCGTGTAACCCGCTGTCATCCCTTTACCGAGCGCGATGATATCAGGGGCGGCGCCCCAGTGCTCCATCGCAAACATCTTGCCGGTCCGGCCCATTCCTGTCAGCACCTCATCGGCAATGAACAGGATTTCGTTTTCTTCACAAATCTTTTTGATTTGCTGATAATAGCCGTCAGGAGGCACAATCACACCGCCCGCAGCACCGACGATCGGCTCGGCAATGAACGCTGCCACATTGTCTGCACCAAGCCGTTTAATCGCACGCTCAAGCTCTTGTGCACATAACAAGTTGCATGCCGGAAAGGTTTGATTGAACGGGCACCGGTAACAATAAGGTGCCGCAACCGCCGGGTAGTCCTCAAGCAGATGGATGAACCGTTCCCGCCTTTCCGGGTGTCCCGACATTGAAAGCGCACCCATGGTGATGCCGTGATAGCTGCTCCACCGCGAGATGATTTTCTTTTTCTCCGGTTTGCCTTTTTCCTGCCAGTACTGGATGGCAACCTTCATCGCTGTTTCCGTCGCTTCCGACCCGCTGTTTACAAAAAAAGACCAGTAATGCTGGTCTCCCCCGAACGCCAGTTCATTCAGTTTCTTTGCCAACTCCTCTGCCGGCTTCGAGGTGAATTGGGAACGGTAAACGAACGAAATGTTCTGCGCTTGCTTATACATGGCCTCCACGATATCCGGCACGGCATGACCGAGACTTGCCGTGACAGCTCCGGAAGACCCATCCAGATAACGCTTGCCTTGTTCGTCATAAATATATACACCATGTCCGCGTACAGCGGTTGGATAAGAGCGGTCCAAAAAAGGTTTGATTAAATATGAACGTTCCATTTTCCCTGACCTCCTTCTTCAATCAGTTAGAATGTTTATACCCTGAAGATTTGCGATTAAAGCAGCTGGCGGGATTTTTCCATCTTTTTCTTATTGGTTAGGCCTTCCCTGCGTTCCCTCAGCTGCTGGATGAATGTGCTTGGCAGGTAAGCGCTTACAAATCCGGTGTTTTGTGAACCGCTGTACCGCTCATATTCCTTAAAAATTAACTAAATAGTCTGTTAAGTTTATAATATGATATAAGAAACCTTTTAGATATTGGCCATAGTCATCTAAAATCAGTTTGCAAAATTTATACACAGTGTATAAGTTTAATAGTCTGGTATCGTGGTAAAAAGGAGTAATTTGACGAAGAAATTGTCTGTTCATGACAGAAGCCCAGCTTTTGAATCATATGCTGGCGGATTGTAACGCCTGCAGCTGGCTATTTCGGGCTCGAAAAAGGGGGAAGCCGCCATGGGAATAACAGTTTTCGAAGCAATGCAGCTGCCGACGATGAAAAGTACACGGCTAGCGGCCGGTGAAGCCGGTATTCACAATATGATCAAATGGGTGACCATAGTGGAGGTCATCGAAGATATCAACCGCCTGCAGGAAGGAGAATTCTTAATCACGACGGGCTATGGACTGAAAGAACATGACGAACATTTCCAGCTCCTTCTCGGCATGAAAAAGTTATCCGGAGTCGCCATATATACCGGCGTCTATCTTGAGGAAATCCCCGACTCGTTCAAAACAATCGCTGAACGAAACGATCTCCCCTTGATCGAAATCCCGGAAAACATAAACTTCTCGACAATTTCCAAAGAAATCTTACAGGAAATCCTAAATAAGCAGATGGAATTGACTTCCCTCTCACTGACAATCCATAAAGAGCTTACCGGCCTGGTATTAAAAAACCAATCAGAAACGTCAATTACTGAAACGCTGTCAGGTTTGATCAGTGCATCGGTTTTCATGATGAATGAAGTGCACAATGAACCGCACCACGTCATTCACCACGACGGCATCAACTATAAAAATCAGCAGCTTTCAATAAACGCGGAACCGATAGACTTATCCGGTTTTACCGCCCGGGCAAAATCGGCCCAAACTCCCGTGACGGTGGATTTGAAACCCTTTAAAGCAATCATTCACCCGATTATCGCCAATGAATCTTCATATGGGTACATCATTGCCATTAAAGAAACAGAAAAATGGAAAGAAATTGACATGACGGCAATCGAACATGCCGTGACAGTCTATGCCATTGAACTGTTAAAACAATCTGCGGTTGACGAAACCCAGCTGCGGCTGCGCGGCGAATTTTTAGAAGAAATCATTACAAAAAACTATAACAGCCCTGCCCTCATCCAGGAACGCGGAAAAATGCTCGGGTATGACCTGTCACTGACCCAGGCCGTGTTCCATGTGAAGTTCAGAAAAGGCAGCGGCCTTAAGGCTCCGAAAGCTGCCATTCAGCAGCTTTATAACCTCGCCCAGGTGACAATGGAGCAGCAAAACCGGCAGGCAATCATCAAAAAAAGGCTGGACGGCATCACTGTCCTGTGCGAATTAAAAAAACCTGAAGCCAAAAACCCGAAGGATGACAGTATCAAACTGGCAGAAACAATGCTGGAAAAGTGGGCAAAAAAGCAGACAGGCGTTCCTCTGCAAATCGGAATCGGCAAACCTTATGACGATGTGAACAAACTGAGCGAAAGTGCAATCGAGGCAAAGTATGCATGCAATCTATCAGGTCTCCTGCTTTCCGAAAGAGAACTGATTCATTATGACGACATCAATACCTTCCATCTCCTGCTGCAAATGAAAGAGTTCGGCATCGATCTCAAGCAGTTTTATGAAACGGCGCTCGGTGAGCTTGTAAGGTCCAGCAAAAAGGGAATCGACCTCCTTCACACGCTCGAAATCTACTTTAAAAACAATTCCAACATCCAGCTGACGGCTGCGGAGCTTTTCATCCACCGCCATACGCTGAAATACCGCCTCGAGCAAATCAAAAAGAAAAGCGGCTATGACCTTGCCTCTCCTGATGTACGGTTGAAGCTGCAGCTGGCCATGGCCGCTTATAAGCTTGACAATTATGAGGTTACCGGGGAATGATGGTTTCATTCGCAGGGCCGGCCCGCTGGATTTTTCACTGGAAGGATGGAGCTCCGGAAAGTGGATACCAAGCTTCTGAATCCAGTGAGTAAACACCTGAGGTTTGCTTGTAATCGAAGGAAATTTTGTGAGTAAATGATCGATTATAAATGTGGAATTCTCAAGAAAATAAGATATTTTCCGTTTGCGGCTTCAAATCTTGACATTAAGGAGGGACTGCCTATGGTTATTCAGCCAACCATGTCCCCGCAAGCAATAGTTGACGTCTGGGACAATACTCGAGCTGTCTTTAAAGCATATGATGTCCTGCTGAGTGATCGGCAATTAACAGAACTCGTTGAACCCGTCACTCTTCCACTCCTTCTGCGCGATCTGAATGAAATGGTTGGAAGTACACCAGCTACGTGCACTGGCGGCGGATGAAAAGTTCCATCTCTGCCGGAGTAGTTGACTCCGATCAGCCCGACTAACGGACAAAAGCGCAAGGCGCCCGATTAGCGGCGTAATCTTAAGCGGGGTTATAAGCAGTGCGGCGGTTTTCCCTCCTGAAGGGGAGTAGCTAGTCCGCATCCCAATACGATGCCAGACAGCACTGCCTGATTACCCCGGGCATGGAAATTTGCACGTTTTTCCACCGTTTCAAGCAAGCTGACGGCCAAAACCGGGCTGTTTACTCATATACAGGATCATTCCAACCATTTAGGCCCGGTAACCAGCCGGATTTGTCTCATTTTATAAAAAGACTATTCCTTTTCTTCGTATTTCACGCCAGATGGCTGTTCCTTCGCGCCATATCCCCGGTTTTTCACGCCGTTCACGAACAACCACAATTAGGGATGCAACTTTCGCGCGGAATCCCGTTTCTTTCACGCCAAACGATCACTCTTTCACGCGTAATCTCCCATATTTCATGCCGTAGATTCCAACTTTCACGCCGGAGCAGCTGTTTCGCGCCGTTCAGCCCGGCTTTCACGCCGGAACTCCCTTTTTCATGCATGGCCGATAGACCCTGGATCGCAGCCGGACACTCGAAATGCGCAAGGCGCCCGCTTAGCGGCATACGCCTAAGCGGGGGTGCCCGCAGGAAGGCGGGTTTCCCTTCTGGTGATCACGCTTATGACGATAGCCGCTGGCGTCTGGAGCTCCATGACTCCCTTCCGGCTTTTTATCCATTACGCAAAAATCTTATAATTTCCGTAAAAATAATAAAGGTTCTCCGCACAAATCCGGAGAACCTTCTGTCGTCTTCCCATCTTTTCACAACAACCGTCTCACTGATTCAATATCAGTAGTCAAAGTTGAAGTAATTTCTTTTAAGCAGCCTTGGAAGCTCCATCAATTCTTTATAGACGACCGTTTTATCAATTTTAGACGTATCAACGAGGAAAAGCTGGTCCTCCAGTTCTCTGACGGTATCATCGGCCTGGTATTCCATTCCGCAGGCCGAACAGCTGATGCCGGGTGTTTCGGTGATTTCAATAGCCCGTGTTCCATCGGGGAGTTCCCAGTAGACTGTCGTTTTGACTTCCTGTGCTTCATCTCTCTCACACCACTCACACTTCATTGTACCGGCCTCCTTTCCTTTCTATTCGGCATTAATTCACTTCTTCTTCCATTTTTTTAACTTGTGACTGATATTTCTTTTCTTTCAGTTCGTCGCGTTTCGTCCGTTTGTCTTTCAGTGATGCATGTTCCGGGTCACTTTCATATAACTTCCGGCGGTTAAAACGCTGGAGCGACTCAGGTACGAGGTTGAATTCTTCATCATTCATAATTGCAGCGATACCCGTTTTTGATTTCTTTTCCTCTGTATCAGAATAAATTTCACTAAAGTAAGCGTCAGCGCGTCCCGGGACATAATGTTCAGGTTCAGGATAACTTGTGATCACGCCTTCAAAATTCCGGAGCACCACTTTATCCGGGCTCTGGGAAATCAAATAATTCGGCTGCAATGATATTTTACCGCCGCCCCCTGGCGCATCAACAACAAACGTCGGTACGGCATATCCGGACGTATGTCCGCGCAGTCCTTCAATGATTTCAAGACCTTTTGTTACAGGCGCACGGAAATGGCCGATTCCTTCAGACAAATCACACTGATAAATGTAATAAGGGCGGACCCTTATTTTTACCAGGTCATGCATCAGCTTTTTCATAATCGGCACACTATCATTGATGCCGGCGAGGATGACCGACTGATTCCCGAGCGGGACACCCGCGTTGGCCAGCATCTCACAGGCCTTCTTCGACTCCTCCGTAATCTCTATTGATGTATTGAAGTGGGTATTAAGCCAGACAGGGTGGTACTTCTTCAATATGTTGCACAGGTTTTCAGTTATCCGCTGCGGAAAAACGACCGGAGCCCGTGTGCCGATCCGGATGATTTCCACATGAGGGATGGCGCGCAAGTTTTTCAATACATATTCAAGAATGTTGTCGTTGATCAGGAGTCCGTCCCCGCCGGATATGAGGACATCCCGCACTTCCGGTGTATTCCGAATGTAATCAATGGCTCCGTCAAGCTGCTTTTTCGGCACTCCCATCCCAATCTGTCCGGAAAAACGGCGGCGCGTACAATAACGGCAATACATGGAACATTGATTTGTCACCAGAAACAGCACCCGGTCCGGATAACGATGCGTAAGTCCCGGGACCGGCGAATCTTCATCTTCGTGAAGCGGGTCCTCAAGATCATATTTTGTCTTCTGGATTTCCTCTCCGACCGGTACTGACTGCATCCGCACCGGGCAGCGCGGATCATCCGGATTCATAAGCGAGGCATAGTAAGGCGTGATATTAAGAGGAATGGTCTTTGTGGAGATTTTGACCCCCTCTTCTTCTTCAGGTGTTATATTAATGACCTTTTTCAAGTCATCAAGTGTCCGGATCGTATTCGTAAGCTGCCAGATCCAGTCGTTCCACTGCTCTTCGGTTACGTCTTTCCATAACTCGACGTCTTTCCAGTGCCTTTTCGGCTTATACAAGTCGTGCAGCATCCCAATTGCCCCTTTCTATTTGTGTTGCCATTTACTAATGCAAAACTCATGCCAGTTTTATAATATTCTGAAAAATACAGTTGGAATGTTGTCTAAGCCTGGTTTCTCGGAAACATAGGGCTGGATGTCTGAAGTTGAGCAGATATTTGGTTGGTTTTTTGCGGTTTGGAGCAGTTCTCGGAATCGTATTGTGCCGAATTTTCGGCAGCGGGTGTTGAATTGTTTTTCTTGGACATTTTACTTACAATCTAAAACAGTGAAGCAACCGGATATACAAGGGCTTTGCCTTTGGTGATGCAGGCAGAATTTGAAGACTGCTTGGGAGTGAGGCGGTTTTGTGCCGCTTAGCGGCTATTTCATGCGGAATGCAGCAGGTTTCATGCCAAATCAGACACTTTCCCGCCAGCCTTCAGAATTCACTCCGTTAGTCTGAGTATCGTGGCGTGCAGCAACTCTCCGGCTGGCTCCAGCGAAACGGTCCGGGCGTCCATCCCTTGCCGCCTAATTTCCGGCAGCTCTTCCCTCCAAATTCACAGCTTTCACCTTCAATATGCCGAATTCCCGGCACTAACGATGAAAATCCGGCAGCTTATTCAGCTAAATCCTTGACCCAGACATTCATGTCTTCGATTTTATCGTAGATGTAACAGTTGTTGGCAAGCCTGCCCCCATAGTGATAACCGAGCTGATAAAATGCTGCATTCATACCGAATGACAAAGCACGGGCGATGGAATATGCACAAAATATCCCCTGTTTCTTCAGCTCGCCTTCAAGCTGTTCAAGAAGCTGCTTGATCAAACCGCCTTTTCGATATTCCGGCAGTGTAGCGCAATCTGTCAACTCCGCGTTAAAGTAGTTCCGGTTCACATCGGCAGAAGCTGCGCTTATGATGCGCCCGTCGGTTTCCCCTATATAAAAAATGGTTCCGTTCTCCATTCCTTTTCTGATATAGGCAGGATTCGTCACTGGAGTTGGATAGATTTTGAAAATTTCCCCGTAAAGCGCTGCAAGCTGTTCCGCATCTTCCGGTTCAGCATTCCTGAAGGTGACATCAGCCGCCGGTTTTTCTTCTGGCGTTCTGCCTTTTTGCTTCACATCAGCCAGTATTCTGTCTTCCTTAATCCAGAACGGGCTGTTCCTCCGTTCAGGATCGGTGAACAGGGCCATCGCATATGCATCCGTGCCCCTGAAATATCCTTTTAATACTGCTTCAAACGAGAAGCCTTCATGGAGGAACACCGGCAAATGGGCCGGTCTCGCATACATGATCAACTTTTTCAAAGAGTGTTTTTCAGAAAGACGCTGCAGCTTCTCAATTATGTGCTGAGGGTTGCCGAGATAATCCTCCACCCTCAGCCGTTCATTGAAGTAATCAAGTAATACATGGAACGAATAAGACCTGCTTTCAACTTTAATAGATTCAGCTCTTTTTTCTTGATCAGCCATAGATGCCATCCCCTTTCTTATGTGTCCGACTGTTTGCAAGGATTGTGCCAACAGCATGTAAACAGTGATTCTTTATCTTTATGTATATTCTCTCACTTTGAAAGAATCGCAAACCGCAAAAGAAAACTCACCGATCAGCGAGCCTGCAGGTGAAGACAGCTGCGCTTCTGCACTTTTCTTTATTCTTAGGCTGTGTTAAAGCTCACTATACGGAAAAAAAAGAACCGGCAGCATTTGCCCGGTTCGTCATCGTCATTTAAAAGGTATGGGATAAAACCTTTGCACGTGAAATGGCATTTTCTTTTATTTCTTCAGCCTTGTCCGGCATAGCGGCATGCCCTTCAACAAACAATCCCTCGAAAGAAGGAACGCCGAAGAATTGCATAACCGTGTCCAGATAACGGTGCCCCATTTCCATTTGAGCTGCCGGTCCCTCAGAATAAATGCCGCCGCGCGCCTGAATGTGGAGCGCTTTTTTATCCGTCAGCAGCCCTTCCGGACCTTCTTCGGTATATTTAAACGCTTTGCCGGCAACGGCAACAGAGTCAATATATGCTTTCATCACAGGCGGGAAGGAGAAATTCCATAGCGGGGTGACAAAGACGTATTTATCTGCTGAAACAAACTGTTCACTTAATTCGGAAAGCCGCCCGACCTTTGCTTGCTCCTCTGCAGAAAGCTGGTCAAATCCCTCACCTTTTTGAAGTTTTCCCCAGCCGCTGAATACATCGACATCAATCTGAGGAACATTCTCCCTGTAAAGATCAATCGTGACGACTTCATGATCAGGGTTTGCTTCCTTGTAAGTTTCAATAAATGCTTTCCCTACAGCCATACTGTAAGATTGCGTATCATCATGTGGATGTGCTGTAATGTACAAAACTTTAGGCATCAACATTCCTGTCCTTTCTGTTTCTTGATTTATGTTCGATTTGTTCCTACAAAAAATTTCCATTTGTGCTGAATTGATGAATTTTCAATTCAAGGAACATTGTTCTCTGATTAAGTAGTGCTGGTTTGCTAATGAGGAAGAGAATAAGGGACTTTGTTTTGCTGATTTCAGGAATGTACTGCTTCTTCCGGCATCGTGCTTGTAATGTTTGGTTCTGATGATGACAGACAAGATCCTCCCAGCATCGTCCTCATAACTCACATCACCGCTTTTTTCAGCGACGATTGCCTGTCTGACCACCTTCAAAAAGCACCCTCTCTTATCCTCATTCCGGATCTGCAGGTATGTAAGGATTTGCACTTATGTTCACTCTCATTTCCTCAGTCAATTTGAAAGTTTCATTCACTGATTCGCCGTTTGGATTCTGTGGATTTTGCACACTTCCATCGTAATGAATCGGTTTCCCTTCCATGTTTTCCACCTCCACTGTACTAGTTTGCATCTCTCTAACGGAATTTATTTGTAATGCTGTAATTTTTCCATCCTTCTAAAAGAAAATGCCTGGCAATTGCCTGGGAAGTCCCAGGCAATTGCCAGGCATTATTTGCAACTAGATAATCCTGTATTTCTTCAATTTGTATTGCAGCGTTTGCCGCGGCACTTCCAGGCGTTTTGCTGCCTGGAGAATGTTGCCGCCGGTTTCTTCGAGTGTCCTTTTGATCAAGACAATTTCAGTCTGTTCGAGGGTTTCCCGCAACGGACGGAACGGAGGCTGTTCTGATGGCTTTGGTTTGCCGGTTTTCAAGTATTGCGGCAGGTGCTCTAAAGACAAAGTATCGCCTTCTGTCATGTTCATCGCATACTCAACCGCATGCTGCAATTCCCTGACATTGCCCGGCCAGTGCTGGTTTTCCAGATGCTGAAGAAGGGTTTTCGAAATGATGGTGACCAGCTTCCCGAGTTTATAATTGTACTTTTTCATGAAATGATCGACCAGGACGGCGATGTCTTCTTTTCGTTCGCGGAGCGGCGGAACTTCAAGGTTGAATACATTCAGCCGGTAATATAAATCACGCCGGAGGGAATTTTTCTCCACACACTTTAAAGGCGGTTCATTAAGGGCAGCAATGATTCTGACATCACAGGCGTAACTTTTTGTACCCCCCACCCGCCGGATGACGCCATTTTCCAAAACCCGCAGCAGCTTCGCCTGGATATCGAGCGGCATTGAATTGATTTCATCGAGAAATAATGTGCCGCCGTGAGCGAGTTCAAACAAACCCGGACGGTCAATCGCACCTGTAAAGCTTCCTTTCATAGTGCCGAACAAAATGCTCTCCAGGAGAGCTGAAGGCAGTGCCGCACAATTCTGGGCGATGAAGGGGGCCCTTGCCCGCTGAGAAGCGTTGTGAATCGATTGGACGAGCAGTTCCTTTCCTGTCCCGGTTTCGCCGTAAATCAGCACAGCAGAAGAGGTTTTGGCGGCTTTTTCAGCATGTTTCTTCAGCTGTTCCATCTTTTCCGAAACAGAAATCACATCATTCCAGCTATAGATGGCCTCACTCGAAGCTGAGGGTTTACCATCTTTTCGTTCGATTTTCGCCTGTAGGTCAAGGAGTTTCTGTGATAGCCTTCTGACGGTCGAAAAATCTTTCGCGATTTCAACAGCGCCGATGACAGCCCCGTCCTTTTTGATCGGAAGTGTCGTGTTCACAGTATCGATAAGTTCACCGCGGATGTTCGTGTATGTTTGCGACTGCTGGTAGATTGGTTTTCCATCCCTGGCCACTTTCAAAAGCGTGCTTGTTTCTTTATTTAATGACGGAAATACATCAAGGATGTGACGGCTAAGAACTTCACCGATCTCAACACCATCATGGCGCGAAGCAGATTCATTATAAAAAATGGTGATGCCGTCCGCATCGACAGCATGAATGCCTTCATCGATGCTGCCCAGGATCGCTTCAAGCATTTCACTTGTATCCGATGATTTTACAAACATTGATTCACCCCGCATGCTTGTTCCTTAAACAGAAAAGGCACTGCTGTTTTTTTCGCAATGCCTTTTCTGTCTTCATCTTTATATTTCGGGAAGAACGATGTTTCTCCTCCCTCATTGTAATTTTCTGGCTAAGAAGATGACCGGCAAGAAAACAAGTACCGTCGCCAGGATTCCGATCCAGTTGAAAGCATCCCACAATCCGCCTACAGCGGTGCTTCCCACTGCAACCCCTATATAATAGCTTACGAGATAAAAACTGGATGCCCCGCTTTTATGATGCCGGGCAGTCGTACTGACAGCGGCTGAGGCCATCGAATGCGCAATAAAAAAACCGGTGCAAATCAGAGAAAGCCCAATCACGACAATGACAACCGAGGCCGGTATTGTCAGCAGCACCCCTGCTATCATAATGAAGATACCGGCAAGCATAACCGGAATCAGTCCATAGGAAGCAGACAGCCTTCCGGCGATAGGAGGTGCGATAACACCCAGTCCATATGTAAAATAAGTAAGCGATATCCACTTCAATGATAGATTGAAAGGGTCCTCAAGCAAATAAAACGGCAAATACGTCCAGACGCTTGTGAAAACGACCTGCAAAACGAGGCCGACACTGAAGAGGATCAGCAAACGGCTGTCCTTAAGATGGACAGCCATGCCCTTTAAGTCATCCATGAACCGGCCGCTTCCCGGTTCAAAAAAACGGGATGGAGGCAAAAACACATAAAAAAGAACAACAGCCAGAACCCCAAAGCCTCCCATGATGAGGAGGGCGGACTCCCATCCATATAAGTCCGTCAGATAGCCGGATGCAACTCTGCCGCCCAAACCTCCAAGCGCATTACTCGCGATATAGATACTCATCGCCATTCCGACACTTGACGGTTTAACTTCATCAGCCAGATATCCCATTGCCGCTGCGGGAATTCCGGCAAGAAAAAAGCCCTGGATGCTGCGCAATAAAATCAGAAGCCAAAACGAATGCACAAATGGCATCAACAGCAATGTGACGACTGTGACTAGCAGCGAAAGTTTCATGACGGCAGTCCTGCCGATTCGGTCGGATTGGAAACCGAGAACAAGCAATCCAATAATCATCGTAATGACTGATGATGAGACAAGGAGGCTGGAAGCAGTCGCCGAAATCTCAAACTCTTCCACAAACACTGGCAGAAGCGGCTGAAAAGCATACAAAGCGGCAAAAATAAGCAGCGAGCCGAATGCCAGAGCTGCTGCCGCCTTCCAGAAGCCCGGATCTTTGGCGGTATATGGGCGTATCTCTATTGGTTGATCTTTGTGGTGCCGACTCATAATTTCACCTGGTTTCATTTATGTAAGTGCCGCTGTGTAACCCGCTTGTGCAATTACCAGCTTTTTATCAGTTTACGTTTGGAAATTCGGAATTGTCAATTCATTTAACCGCCAATTCCATTTTGCTCTGCCGTCAAGCATTTTAAAAGCTCCATAAAAAAAGACCGCATTAAAGGTTAGTCGATACCTGTTTACGCGGCTTAATCACTTCGTTTATTTCATTTACATAGGCATAGATGACATCTATTGCATGGATACTTTGAGATCGTACATGGCCCAGCAGCTCTGGGTGCGATTTCCCCAAATGCTACACTTTTTTTAAAAATCTCTTATTGCGTCTAACTGTTCCTGTCCTGATCATGAAACTTAAGAATGGCGATCACAAACATTCCAAAACTGAGCATCAGCGACAACACTTCAAATGTTTCCATCCTTATCGCCTCCCTGCAATACAGTTTGCCCGGTTCGAGGTTTGTCCTATACGATACTTTTATCATCATTTGTAATGTTCTTGATAATCCTTTTAAGAACATCATCTCAGCTTTCCTTTTATGGCGAGGTCAATTTTAAACATCTGCGGTTATTGGCATGCTTTAATAACCCTCCCTTATAGCCTTATAAAAAAATAGGATAGATGAATACAGGTTTCCTTCCTGTTCATCTATCCTTATTATAGGTTTCGTATGTTTTCTTAATAAAATGCAGTGTCTCTCATTCTATCCTTCACCGCAGCAGGCTGTTTCCTTGTTAAACTAACGTATTTTCTTGAACATCAATTGAGCTGTTCATGAACATTTCCATGTCTTCTTGTGTATTTGAAATGCCGCCTACCCCAAATTCGTCAACTAAGAATTGTGTTACGTTTGGTGATAAGAAAGCTGGCAGTGTTGGGCCAATGTGAATGTTTTTCACACCAAGGTGAAGTAAAGATAAGAAAACGATAACCGCTTTTTGCTCATACCATGCGATGTTATAAGATAGCGGTAATTCATTTACACTTTCCAATCCGAATGCCTCTTTTAGCTTCAATGCAGTCATGACTAGAGAGTATGAATCGTTACATTGACCGGCGTCAAGCACTCTTGGGATTCCGTTGATATCACCTAACTCAAGCTTATTGTATCGATACTTTGCACAACCAGCTGTTAAAATGATCGTATCCGTTGGAAGTTCCTCGGCAAACTCTTTATAATAACTTCTGCTCTTATGGCGGCCATCACACCCGGCCATCACAAAGAATCGTTTAATATCACCATTTTTCACAGCTTCTACAACTTGATCTGCTACTTGAGCGACTTGATTATGTGCAAATCCGCCTACAATTTCACCTTTTTCAATTTCTACTGGCGGTTCGCAGGTCTTTGCATGCTCAATAAGAATGGAGAAATCTTTTGACCCATCTTCTTTTTGAGGAATATACGTTACACCATCAACAGCAGTTGCCCCAGTTGTATACATTCTCCCTTTATAAGAAGCCTTAGGTGGTACAATACAGTTTGTTGTCATTAAAATGGGGCCGTTAAAGCTCTCAAATTCACGATTTTGTTCCCACCATGCATTTCCGTAATTACCGACAAAGTGGTCATATTTTTTGAAAGCTGGATAATAATTCGCTGAAAGCATTTCACTATGTGTATACACATCTACGCCCGTGCCTTCCGTTTGTTTCAATAATTCTTCCATATCTTTAAGGTCATGGCCACTGATTAAAATTCCTGGATTTTGGCGGACGCCAATATTTACTTTCGTCATTTCAGGATGGCCATACGTTGTTGTATTGGCTGTGTCCAAAAGCTCCATGGCATGAACACCGTATTTTCCGCATTCCATTGCAAGGTCAATCAATTGTTCCATACTTACTGAGTCATCTGTAACTTGTGCAAGGGCTTTTTGCATAAACGCATTCAGCTCTTCATTTTCATAGCTTAGGTGTGTAGCGTGCTCTAAATATGCTGCCATTCCCTTCAATCCGTAGGTCACTAATTCTCGTAAGGAACGAATATCCTCATCTCTTGTAGCTAACACACTAACTTCTTGAGAAGCAGATTTGATTTCAAGCTGATCATTTGTTTCACCATACCAGGTGACAAAATCGCTATTGTTGTCTAACGTGTGCCCCGCATGTTCAATTGCCGTTTTAATCTCTTCACGAAGCATTAATCCTTTTCTTACAGTATTAAAAAAGTCGTTTTTACTCCAATTCGCGTTTGTAATCGTCTTAAATAGGCCATCTACGATAAATTCATCCGTTTTCTTTTGATTAATTCCGATTTCACGAGCCTTTATATTTACAATCGATACTCCCTTAAGCGTGTAAATTAATAAATCTTGCATATTTGCTAAATCATCTTTTTTTCCACAAACTCCAACGATTGTACAACCTGTTCCTTTTGCTGTTTCCTGACATTGATAACAAAACATACTCATTTACGATTACCTCCAGTGGTGTTTTTTTGAATTCTTCAAATGACAAACATTATATCTTTACTGGTTTTGTTTGAAACTATCAATTCCGTGTTAATGGTAACAACCTGAGCGGCTAGAAGAAGTGAGGAATATCACACTATTCTATTGTTCGCTATTTTGTCATAAAAGGAAATGTGATCATTCGAGTCAATGGAGGTATGAAAAGCGCAAGTTAAACATATGTTCCATATCGGCCGGTGCAATGAAACAGTTCCTTGCTGTTTGTTTTCACTTTCCTAAACGGCAAAAAAAAGGGCTTCCAGCCAGAAGGCCGGAAGCCAAACAGAGAAGGTGTGGGGGAGTAACACTGCTCCATTCGATCGTGTTGCGATATTGTATTCTAATTAACTGCTTATACAGCAGCTAAGGATACTCAGTTTAATAGACACCGACCTGGTCCCATGCATTTCGTACGGAGTTGTAAGTGGAACTGCCGTATCCGTACAGGTCGGATGCCGACTGCAGCAATGCGGCTCTGGCGTTGCTGAAGTCAGTCGTAGATGTCATATAGACTGTCAGTGCACGGTAATATATTTTTTCGGCTTTTGATTTGCCGATTGATGATATGGTCAGATAAGCGGCTTTATTCGGAATGCCGCTGTTCGTATGAACCCCGCCGTTATCACTCGAGGTATTCACAAAATCATTCATGTGAGCCGGCTGGCCGTATGCTTCCGGGTTGGACATGCTGCGGAGTGCATCTCCGGGAACACCCGGCGTATACACATCTTCACCCATCAGCCAGTCTTCAGAATCCACAAAATACCCGAATACATCCGACATTGATTCATTCAGCGCACCGGACTGGTATTGATACTGCAGTCCTGCCGTCCGTTCTGTCACAGCATGTGTAATTTCATGGGCAACCACATCGTCTGCACCGGACAGAGGCGCAAATTGGGTTCCGTCCCCGTCGCCGTATACCATTTGGGAACCGTTCCAGAAAGCATTGTTATAGTTATAGCCGTAGTGGACAGTCGATGTAATGGTCGCACCATTGTTATCAAAGCTGTTGCGGTTATGTGTATTATAATAGTAATCATAGACATCCTCGGCATACGCGTGAGCATCGACATCTGCAGCCTGTGAGTTTGCTGTCCATGCGTTATTGCTGTCAACAGAATACCAGCCTGGAATTGATGTGCCGTTTCGAGCTGTAGTCGTGCGGATGACACCGCTCATCGGTTTGGTTACATCATATAGGTAGTAGGTTCCGTTGGAATTGTAGGTATTCAGGGGCTTATAATCGTTCGCTACACCGTAGCCATATCCGGATGTTGCCCCTTCTGTCACTGCATTGTATGCCTCCACGACATTCCCGTTAACCGCATTCACAAAAATTTGCCAGTTAGCAGGATATGGATCGATAAACTGAAGTTCAACTTTATAAGCTAAATTGAACTCTCCATCCTTCTCATGGACGAGGAGTTTTCCTTTTTCAACTGTACCGGTGTTCCCTGCGTCTTTCGGAAGTTCCGCAGGTGATTCTGAAGGACCGTTGCTTGTCTCTTCCTTCGTTAAATCAATGAATCTCCATGCTTCATCGATGGCGGCTTCCTTTTGCAATTCCGGTCTTGTTTGCCTGGTTTTTTTAACGGCATCCGGCTTCAGCGTACCGTTTATTGCCGTTACGATACCTTCCTTGTCCGTATGTACCGTGAATTCGGAACCGTCAACCGGCACTCCCTTTACTGATTGGATGTAATGGTAATGCTTCATGCCAAGTTCATCAGTCTTGACATCCAAAAGGGTCAGCTCATTGTATGGGTTTATTTGAAAGAGGGATTCTTTTTCCTTTAGGAAAGACTTAATTTCTTTTTCTGTTTTCATAGGTTTTGAGGAAAGCTTGCCAGATAAAAACGAAGGGACTTTGCCGTTTTCACTTGCAGATTTATTCTTAACATCCATCTGTTCCATTGATTGCTGAATGCTTTCATTGCTCATCGCATTCACTGCAGGGTAACCTGAACTGAACACCAGCCCCGCCGCCAGTGCAATTGATAGTCCTTTTTTCATCCATTCTCCCGTCCCTTCAACACGATTTGTGAATATTCACTATTTACTTACAATTAAATCGTATCACAGGGAAAAGGATTGCGGTATTGGGAAATAGGGGGTGGAAAAAGGCGGATTAGAGGGATTTTTCAAAGGCGTATTTCATAAAGTTAGAATAAATGTATTCCGGGCAAATATACCGACCTGAGAAGAGTTAACACCAAAAAAGCCCCACTATTGCTGGGGCTTAATAATACTCTATACTCATTAATTTGGATCAGGATGCTCTTCCTGTGCATTATATTTCTCTGCTCCGTAATGGAAGTCTGAATAGTCTCCCTGGGCGATAAACCCTGAACCTCCAAGCAGAGAAACTGCAGCAATCAAAGCAATAAGCAATAACTTTTTCATCTAACTCCTCCTATACTGATGTTTGTTTATATGAATTTGCAGCTAATTGATAGTATTGATTAGCAAGCTTATACTTGAACTTTTTGGCAAGCAGTTCAGCCAGCTTTTCAGCATATTCAGCTGCAAATTTCCAACTTTTTTGGTCGACGAAATAGTCAATGGCCTCAGTCAACACTTCTTCAAGTTGACTTTCTGAGGACTGTGCGACCAACGCCTCATAAATGCTGAAATGGAATTCATAATCTTTGTATTGTCCCCGCCTGTTGTAGTCTTGTCCGATTTTGATCCACTTCTGGCAGTTCGCCGGGTCGTTTAACTTATAATAGTTTAATATAATCGAAAAAACAGTATTGAGTTTACTTTTGATTTCATCCTCCTGTTTATATGAAAGGCTTTGTTCATAGTATTCAATGCCTTTACTGTATATGCGCTGTTTCGAAAACAAAAAGCCCATATTTTGGCGGATGACACCTTTAAGCTTGTTGCTGTTAAAAGAGTCAGCAATTTTCCAGGCTCGCTCAAAAGCAGTCTCACTTTTGTCAAATTGATTTATCCTCAGATAACAGATGCCTAGCATTACCTGACAATCTGCACTTCTAGCATAGTTATACTCCTGGTCGAACTTTTTTAATGCTTGCATCGTATAATCTATGCTCATCGAAACTTCCCTTAAATTGCTGTAAACCAGTCCCAACAAGTAAAATAAGTAGGCTTTTTGCCATAGTTCAATCTGGCTGTCATCGGCGTTTTTCTCAGCAAGAAGCAAATCCCTTTTGGCCTTTTCATAATCACCTAAGAAATAATGATATAAACCGCTGAAATTGTAAAAGTGAAAAGTGAGTTCCTTCGTGAAGAATTCTTTGAAAGGAATTAAATTATGAAAGCATTCTTCCGCAGTCTTTAAATCTACTTTATACAAATAATATTTAAATTCGATCATTCTAAAGTGAAGCTGCAAATGAATAGGAAGCGGAGTGCTCCTCACTTTTTCTTTCAGCGAATGATATTGAGCAAAGACTTTTTGCCCTTCCCGATTAAAAATAGCCCTATACCAATCATTCAATTCCCGGTAGATGTGGTCGTATACTTCTTCAGTATTCTCAATTTCAATCTCCAGCCGCTGACACAGCAGATCAATGATTTCCTGGCTCGCTTCCACCTGGCCATTTTCGATTTTGCTGAGATATGGAATGGAACAAATGCCGTCTGCCAATATTGCCTGACTCATCTTCTTCTGTTTTCGATAAAACCTGATTTGTCTTCCCGCGTTCATGGCATCACCATTTTCTTAAATTCCATTTCAGTACACCCGGTAGGACAATTATGCCATAATTCAGAAAATTTTTGAAGTGTAAACTATTGTTTTTTTACTATTTCTTTAAATTTTTCCCTTTCCATCCAGTTAGTCTGAAATTGCTGACGTTATCAAATAACAAGGACTTGATCCAAAAAAGACGGCATAATAAATGCAGCCGCTTTTCACAGGGTGAAAAGCGGCTTTCCCAGTTTACTTATTCTCTGGTGAGTCTTTCGTTTCATGACCTTCAGCCGCACTGGCAACTTCAGCTTCAGCAGGTTTCAGTATTTCTTTGTCGTGTGATTCTTCTTTTTCGTTTCCTGTGCTGGCAGCTTGATCGCCTTTCTTATCAAAGTTGGCAACCTTTCCCCGGGAGACATAACTTTCAAGCATCGCTTTCAGGTCCATGCCTGATGTTTCCTTTAAACTCTCTTGCAGGCCGAGCATCGTTTTTGTGACATTGCCTGTGATTTTGGAGGCAGCACCATCAGATGATGAACCGCCCATATCGATCACCTTCATGCCTTCGATCTTCGACAGCGGCTGTGCAATTTCATGGGCATACTTCGGCAGCATATCCAGGAACATTTCCAGTACCGCCGCTTCGCCATATTTCTCCATCGCTGCAGCCATCAGTTCCTTGGATTCCGCTTCTGCCCGGCCGCGTTCGCGGATGACTTCTGCTTCAGCAAGACCTTTTTGTTTTTCAATCGCGGCTTTTGTCTCCCCATCGATGCGGGCTTTTTCAGCTTCCGCTGCCGCGTTTGCTTTGATATCATAAGCATTCGCATCAGCCTGGGTTTTCCTTCGTTTCTGCTCTTCCTCTTCAAGCGCAACCTGGCGCTGGCGTTCGATATATTGGACTTTCATTTCTTCTTCTTTCACTTTCTGGTTCAGGCGGGCCTGCTCAAGGTTATAGGAAGATTCGGACTGGGCCCTGGCACGTTCTACTTCAACTTTGTATTCTGCGTCCTTCACTTCTTTGTCCTTCGTTGAACGGGCAATTTCAATCCTGCGTTTAATTTCTTCTTCTTCGGCTTCCTGTTCGGTTTTGGCGCGATGCATTCTCGTTTCCCGGACTGCATTCGCTTCAGCAATGTCCGCGTCCTTCCGCGCCTCTGCAATCCGCGGGCGGCCAAGTGCTTCAAGATAGCCGTTTTCTTCATCATCATCCTTAATCTCTTTTAGTGCAAAAGAGGTGATTTCAAAACCGAGGTTCTTTAGGTCTTCTTCTGCAATTGCTTTCACTTTCTTATTAACAGATTGAAAGTCTTTATAGATCTCATCTACTGTCAGCGCTGAAATAATTGCACGCAAATGACCTTCGAGAACTTCCCTTAACTCAGTCTGCTTTTCTTTATCGCTTTTTCCCAGGAATTTTTCAGCATAATTGGCGACAATCTCCAACTTGCTGCCAATACTTATTTCGGCAACGGACTTTGCCCTGATCGGCACTCCTTCAGACGTGTATGCTTTCGGCGATTCGATTTCCAGCTGGAACGATGTCAAATCGATCGGTGTGCTCGTCTGAAACATTTTGAGGCGAACGCCGCCGCCCCTGACAATTTTCATGCTGCGGCCATTTTCATCGACAAAAATCCGGTTATCCTGTTCAGGGTCACCAAGCTTTGGACCTGTTATGATCAGCGCCTGATTGGAGCTTGCTGTCTTGTACCGTTTTTTGAATATGTAAAAACCGATTCCCCCTGCAATAAGCAAAAAGAAAAACACTACCCCTAAAACAATAAACCATACAATACCCATCATTTGTATCAGACCCCCTGTTTATTATGCAGCCCTGCTATTCGTCACTTTCGAGGCTGCGTTACTTAACTTTACGGGTGTTTTCAGAAAAAGTTTCATTTTTTTCCCAATTTTTGAAACCACAGCCTTATCAGAAGGTTTATTCTTTTTCGTTTGTTATACTTTAATGAAGGATTAATGAATCGGGAGGGCTTTCATGTTAAATAAAGCACTGGAGATTATGGATGAAGGAATTATTATTTTCGGTAAAGATCTATATATCCAATATGTAAATGAAGCTTATGAAAAAATGTTTCTGCTCAATCGGGAAGAAATCGTCGGCAAACACCTCCATGACATTTACGGGGATATTCCTGAAGATATCCGTGTTGCATCTAAAACTGCAGAAACCGGGGAACCGCAAACATACAAGGCGATCACATTCGACTGGAAGGGTAAGCATATGGTGCTGAATGCCTACAGCAAGGTCTTCAAACAAGACGGCGACATTGAGTTTGTGCTGACCCGCTTTATTGATGTAACCGAACAGGCGGCCGAAATAGAGCGCAACCGAAAAATGATTGAAGACATGACGGTCAATCTTGTACCGGTTACAGATGATATGGCCGTCCTTCCGCTCCAGCCGATACTTGAAGATTTTCAAAAGGACATCTTGATTGATCATGCCGCTAAGCAGATCGCCTCGTCAAAAATAAAAAAACTGGTCATTGATTTATCCGCCATCACCGATATGGAACCTTCTCTTGCCCATATCCTTAAAAAGCTGCTTGCCATGCTCCAGATGCTTGGCGTTGAAACCGCGATATCAGGAGTAAAGCCCCGGGCTGCACTTGAACTCGCAAATTCTGAGATGGAGAATGAAACATTCCGCTCCACGTTCAACACGCTTAATCAGGCACTGAAGCATTTTTAATGAACCTGCTTACCACCTTCGTAGAAGTCTGTTTATCAATAATGGTAAACAGACTTCTTAAATTAATCCGTTTAGAGGACTTTTCACCCACCCTTATCTTTTTAAATTCTTTCTGTGCCTCCCGTCAGGAATATACTGCCAGAATTTGTGAAATCATTTATAATGATAAACATAACTGCTCTAACGATGAAATAATTGGTGCAGCATGAAACTTGTCCCGCTCCTTTATCGTATAATAGAAGTAAGAACAATAAATAGGAGTCGATTAATATGAAATCCGTCCTATACCTATTCCTCAACGGATTTATTTCTATGAATATAACTGCGGCATCATGGCTCACTGCCTTCTTCGGCTTTGGGCAGGGCTTCTGGATGTCATCTCTCTGGGGGGCTGCCGGCGGAATCTTCGGCTTTTCGGTCCTCCAATGGGTCCAAAAGCGGAAAATCCTTCAAGACAACGGGCTGACGAGTAAGGAATACCGTTATATTAAAAGCAATATGAAGGAAGCCAGGGAGAAAATCAAACGCTTGAATAAGTCGATTTTCAGCGCACGCTCCATAAATGCAGCCAGGCAAATCAGAACTTTACAAAAAACTGCAGGGAAAATTTATCAAGTTGTACGGAGCGAACCGAGGCGTTTCTTCCAGGCCGAACGTTTTTTCTTCTATCACCTCGATTCGGTTGTCGAGTTAACAGACCGCTATACATTTTTATCCAAACAAAAAATCAAAGACCGTGATGTCCGGGTATCCCTTTCCGAAACGGAAAGGACGCTTGAGAAACTGACAAAATCCGTCGAAAATGATCTTGTCATCGTCGTCTCAAATGATATTGACCATTTGAATACCGAGTTGGATGTCGCAAAACTTACGATAAACCGTGATAATCATCTACTGCTTGATGAAAGGGGCAAAAAATATGAGTGAACAGCCTAATAAACAGCTTCAGAATGACTTGATGAACGACGATCTGTCGGATCTCCTTTCTGAACCGTTCGGGGACTTGCAGCCCGCTGTGCAAACAAATGAAGAAAAAGAGGTCAGGCCCGTCCGTCTTATTGACCGTTTGCCGGAGGACCACCGCCAGAAAGCTTTCAGTCTGGCCAGCCAAATCAATACGTCCGACCAGCAGATTATCGTTCAATTTGGCACAGCGGCACAGTCCAAGCTATCCGATTTTTCCCATTCGATGCTGGACCATGTCCAGCGAAAAGATACAGGGCCGGTCGGCGATATTTTAAAAGAACTGATGCAGAAACTTGAGCAGGTCGATCCGGATGAGCTGAAAGGCGAAAAGAAAAACGTTTTCTCCCGCATGTTCAATAAACTGTCGACATCAGTAAATGAAATCCTATCCAAATACCAGAAGATCGGCGCCCAAATCGATAAAGTGAGTGTAAAGCTGGACAATCAGAAATCAATCCTTTTGTCTGATATCCAGATGCTGGACCAGCTGTTCCAGAAAAATAAAGAGTATTTTGACGCGTTGAACATCTACATTGCCGCAGGCGAGTTGAAATACGAAGAAATTCAGATGAAAGAAATACCGGATTTGAAGAAAAAAGCCGAGGAATCCGACGATCAGATGATTTATCAGGAGTTAAATGATAAAATCCAGTTTGCGGACAGGCTTGAAAAGCGTCTTCATGACTTGAAACTGAGCCGCCAGATCACCATTCAGACAGCACCGCAAATCCGCATGATCCAGAACATGAACCAGGCGCTTGTCGAAAAAATACAGTCATCCATTTTAACGGCGATACCGCTCTGGAAAAATCAAATCACCATCGCGCTCACGCTGTTCCGCCAAAAGCGCGCGGTTGAAGCCCAAAAGCAGGTCAGCAAAACAACGAATGAGCTGCTCTTGAAAAACGCCGAAATGCTGAAAACGAACAGCATAGAAACGGCTAAAGAAAATGAGCGCGGGCTTGTTGATATTGAAACGCTGAAACAGACCCAGGAAAATCTGATTTCCACGCTTGAAGAAACAATCCGCATCCAGAGCGAGGGAAGAACGAAACGGCGCCTTGCTGAGCAAGAGCTGGCAAAAATGGAAGATGAACTAAAGCAGAAGCTTTTGGAAATCAAATAATCGAAGTATCAGGCCGGACCGCCAAAAGGTCCGGCCTTGATTAATTATCCGACTGATGACAACATCATTCTTCAATCCAGTTCCAGGCTTCTTCCACTTCGTCAGACTCAAATTGTTTTGTTTCTATACCAGGCAGAATGTCTCCGATTTCCGTTCCTTTTTCCAGAATATCCTGGGGACTGACAACAGCAAACTTGTTATACTGCCCCCATCGTTTCGCATCCAGTTTAACGCCTTCAATCATTCCCTGCAAAGTTGCTCCGTCTAAATCGCTGATGAACGCCAGCACGTTGAACGGCTCATCTTCACCAAAATACCGTTTCACATACTGATCCATTTTCTCAGCATCTTCTTCCGCCGCTTTTCCTGATACTTCTATTACAACCGTTTGTTCATCCCGGGAAGGAAGAATTGTCAGCATCTGAATTGCCTCCTTTATCACGCGTTATATTTATCAGTTCCCGTTACGTTTTATTTTCAATCCGGCTGGGGTCGGCATAACATTTGAAAATAGATGAAAGTCTGGTTTTTCAATTTTCGAACGTAATGAGACTCTTCTATAATTCATTAACTAAAGAGACGATTCATGACTTATCGCACCTTAAAATGCCCACTGGGTTCAGTAAAGGCGCGATTCCGAGCCACTCTTCTTTGAGAAAAGCTTTAACCGGGTTAGCAAATTGGCCAGGCCAGTGACAGTTGATGGCTACAACAACATTAAAGTTTTAGGGTTCCCTTTTATCCTTCACTCGCGGGCAGGTTAGAACGACAAAGAGCTTTTTTAAAAGTTGATATCACATTTATGTATGCTCCCTTTTTTTATTCTGTTAGGTATAAACCCATCACCATTCCACAAGAAAAACCCCGGCAGCCGCCGGGGCTTTTCTTTCATTTTTTATTGAACTGCCGCTTGCACATCCAGCACTCCATTTCCGTAGTAAAATACATCACCAAGCGGAATTGCTGTACTGTTCAAGATACCGCGGACCTGGACATTGCTTAACGATGGATTGTCAGCCAAAATAAGAGCTGCCGCCCCTGAAACATGAGGGGTTGCCATCGATGTCCCGTTAAAGTAGTCATAAGCGTTTCCTGGAACAGAGCTCAGGACATTTACACCCGGTGCCATAATTTCCAGTTCATCACCTACACTGGAGAACGATGCCCTGTTGTTGCTGTCGTCAACTGCACCTACAGCCATCGCTGATGCATATTTGGCAGGATAGCCAATTGTGTTTCTTTTCCCTTTTGCTCCGTCATTTCCAGCAGCCGCAACGACGAGAACGCCGCTGTTATAAGCATTATCAACTGCCTGCTGAAGAGATGTTGAGCCCCTGCTGCCGCCAAGGCTCATGCTGATGACATCCATATCGTTTGAAACAGCCCACTCGATGCCTTGAATGATGCCGCTGTATGTACCGCTTCCGGCACTATCGAGTACCTTGACAGCATACAAATTCGCGGACGGGGCAACACCGAGCACACCAACTGTGTTATTGAGGCCGGCCACCGTACCTGCAACATGCGTGCCGTGACTGTTTCCATCATTATACGGATCCGGTTCCGCAGCGATGAAGCTGGCACCGCCTGCCACACTTAAATCCTCGTGGCTTGCATCAATTCCCGTATCAAGAATCGCAACTTTTACACCAGAACCCGTATTCCCTGTTGCCTGAACATCATCCGCATTGATGTGCGTGATGCCCCACGGAACCGTCTGGCCGATTGCATATGCCTTGTGGTCTTCTTCCACATAAGCGATATTAGGATTATTGGCAAGTGCCTGTACTGCCTGCTCCGGCAGCTTCGCGTGGACAACCTCCATGAATTTGTACTCATGAAGGACTTTTCCGCCCTGGTTTTTCACGATATTTTGGTTGACCCTGTCTTTGAACCCGATCAAATAATCATTGACCTGACCCTTCTCCGGCGCAGCGCTGGCAAAACTGCTGAATATCATTGAAAAAGCCAGCAAGAACGTTAAGATAAATCCTGTGAACTTCCATGGGTTTTTCATACTTATCCTCCTTCTGAAACAGAGAGCAGCCGCTCAAAGTTTCTGAATATTTATAATAATACGATAACATACAAATTACCGATATGTTATTGGGAAACAAGCTTGACAAAACAAGGTGTAATGCGCAATTTGCGCAGCTGGTTTCCCAACTTTTTTAACAACAAAAAAACACCTCAATTTCGAATTAAGGTGTTAAATGCTAGTATTTTGGTTAACAAATCTATAAATACTTTTAATAGGGTAAATAGATCGGATTGATCGGCAATTCATGCAGAATGGAAGTCTCATTTCTCCACTCCACTTTTCTTTCCTTTCTGCCCTCATTGAGTGCAATCGCCTGTAAAGAAAGGAATATATCATTTCTGTTTTTGCCGATGCATCTCTGCAGGTCTTCCGGAATGAACGGATCAAGGCATTCCAGTGTATCCGGGTCGAGTGATACATGAAGGGTCGCTTCCTCCATTAAATCCTGGCAAATCAGCCTGACTTTCCCTTTTTTAAGCTGGATGTCTGAAATCGTATACCTCATGCCTGTTCACTTCTTTCACCGAAAACTGCATGCTGAACTTTTATCGAAGCAGCTGAAAGGTTATTTAGGCACTCCTGCTTAATGAAATCCCTGCATACGAAGTCCTCTATTTCATCCATGACCGTTTGCCTTGCTTTGACAAAATCCATTTCAGATACACCTTTTTCCAGGCGTGACCTTAACTCCATTTCAAAAAATTCGACCGAACCGAAATACACTGTATTCATAATCCGCCGCCCCCTTCGCCTGCTAATTCAATGTTCTCAATTTCATTCCCCAGCAAGTGCCAAACATTTTTCAAGTCTGTATCATAGAAAAGATACGAATCAAGAGATTCATCATACTTCAGCAGCTGTCCGATAAATGACTTTTTACCTGACTGTCTTTTCAACATGACAGACAGCATTCTGTTCTCACGTACCAACCGGTTATAGTTCTGTTTGTCCATAAGCCTCCGACTCCCATTCAAAAAGTAAGGGTCTGTTAAATGACGTTGTTGATTTCCTCTCCAATCACCTTCATTAAAAATCAACATTGTGATTTAACACGACCTAAAGTAAAAAAAGGAATTGCCTCCCCATGGCAATTCCCGCACAGACCAAAGAATATGGATTTCTCCATAAACATTTCGGTAACCCGGCTGTCATCACCCTTTCGAGTATTAGACCCGCAGCTTTGCGTCCTTGCCTTTCGGCCAAGTTTGCCATTATCGATGTTCTTTATCAGAACTATAGATTTGTAGCTAATTATAGTAGTTTAGATTGCATTTTTCAACATAATTTGACACAATTAGGTCTATTCTACCATGTATTTCCTCCTTTAAAATGGTTTTATATTCCAGTCATTAAGTAAAAATAAAACCGCCCTTGATTTTGGGCGGTGAACAATTTGTAAATTAATATTTTTTTAGAATAGAAAAAACGAAAAGTCGACGATTGCCAACTGAATAAGAGCACCCAATAAAGGCCTCTTCACCTTCTTCAATGCATAAATCTTAACTCCTTCATCAGGTGAAGACATTATGGAAAATTTATCCATAATCCTTTTGGCGCCGCGAAGGCCAAGACCAAGACCTCTAGAGGACGGGGGATGGCTTTCTTTCAGCACACGGGGAAGGTCCGTGATCCCTTTTCCACTATCCTCAATTTCAAGGTGGATCCCCCGTTCATTGGAATAACATATGAACCTTCCAGATGATCCGGAATGCTTGATGATGTTATGGGTTAGCTCTGAAACAGAGACAAGCAATTGCTGTTCTTCAAATTTTGAAAACCCAGCATTTTCTGCTACTTTTTTTGCACACAACAGCGCTGCCTTCACATCTTCTTTGGTATGGATTTCCACTTCATATCTCACAGCTGGTCCCCTCTACTGTAGACTTTATATATATAATGTGATTCCCCCGTTGCGGAAGTGGTAAACCTGTTAAGCGCACAAAACCCGGCTGTCCGATGATTCGTAAGGACTGCCGGGTTTTCACCTGAAGTTATAATACTATACGCCCACGCTTTTGACGATCTTGTAATTTTTATGGGCTACAACTGTTTTCTCAAATTCGAATTCCAGTTCATCCAGATGGTCCATTACCGTTAAGTCCACAATTACGCTGTTCGTCAGCACTTTTTCAACCTTTCCGTACCATCCGTCTTTAAATTCCACAATGTCGCCTACTTTTGCCTCCATCATATCACGACCTCCTCCAACGTCTTCAGCAAAGGAAAACAGGAATAAAAGGCTGGCCTTTGCTGATTGAACCTTAAAATAATATCATTTTACTAAAAAAGGAATCGTCCTGCAAACTTCTTCTATCTTTTTTATCGGCAGCAATCGACTTATTTTTTATAAACCATTTTAAGAAACTCATACGTCCCGCCATTCGTATGCTGCTCATACGTTCCGGCTGCTTCGAAACCCGCTTTTTCATATACCTTGATCGCCCTTTTATTGAAAAGAGCAACTGCAAGTGTGATTTCATTCGGCTTCCAGACCTGCTTGCAAAACCCCAAACCTGCCATTAGAAACTCATAGCCCTTTCCTTTTCCCGTTTGATCAGGCCGCATGCCCAGCCCGATATCGACAGACTGCTCTTCAGCAGCTTTCACAAAGCTGAAGAAGCCGATTAAATCATCATTCTCCAATACGGCAAAGTAATGATTCCCGCGTTTTTCTTCATCCAGGAATTCCTCAAGATCCTCTTCGTCTGCTTCCATATCATAAAATGCATATTCCCCTGCATATTGCCATCGAAACGCTATCTCTTCTGCCTCTTTCTGGGTGAGCCTCCTGAACTTATACATGTCTGCTCCTCCTGCCATACAAATTAAAAAAGCCTCCGTATATAATTAAAGAAGATGATAATTATCACAAAAAACGCTTGGTACAAACGCTTTTAATTCATGGTTGGGTTCTTAATTCATTAAGCCCCCTTTACATTCCCTCTGCCCGGATTAAACCCTGTTTTTCCATTCGTGATAAAGCCGGTGGATACCTTTTTTTACACCAAGAGGATTTTTTAAAAAAACTCGTGCAAATCATACTGCTGTAGGCTATGATTAAATCAGTACATTACTCCACTAATGCACTAGGTGATATGGAGAAGAGGTGGGATGGTTGAGTCTTAATACTGACAGCAGTAAACCAATCTATATTCAAATAGCTGAATGGCTGGAAACAGAAATTCTAAGCGGGCATATTGCAGTGGATGAAAAAGTTTTTTCTCAATATCAGCTCGCAGATATGTTCAATATCAATCCGGCTACCGCAGCCAAAGGACTTGCACTGCTGGCGGATGAAGCGATCTTATATAAAAAACGGGGGTTGGGGATGTTTGTCACTCATGAAGCGAAACAAATAATCGCATCGAAACGGAAAAACCGGACATTGAAAAACCTGGTTACAGAAACCGTACTCGAAGCAAGCCGTCTGGAAGTAAGCGAAACTGAGCTGATTGAAATGATTAGGGCAGAACAGCGCCTCATAAAGGGGGAAGAAAGGTGAATGTCATCGCGTGCAGTAATCTCACCAAAACATACGGAAAGGCGAAAGCACTTAACAGCCTGTCGTTCACAATAGAGGAAAACACCATAACAGGCTTGATCGGCCGCAACGGCGCTGGAAAAACCACGCTTTTAAAAACGATTGCGGGTCAATTGAAGCAAACATCCGGGGATATCCATGTGTTCGGCCAAAAACCGTTTAACAACTTAACGGTGTCTGCCAACATGATTTTTGTACACGATCAGATGACCTTGCCGGACTCTCTGACACTGGCAGACCTTTTACAAGCTTCAAAAAGCTTCTATAAGAATTGGGATGCAGGCCTGGCGGAGCGGCTGTTCAACTATTTCAACTTTGACAGCACCTCAACATACAGCCGCCTTTCCAAAGGAATGAAGAGCACATTCACGATGATTATCGGGCTTGCGGCGCGATGTCCGCTGACAATTTTCGATGAACCGACTACCGGGATGGATGCAGCGGTTCGGAAAGACTTTTACCGGGCATTGTTAAAAGATTACATTTCCCATCCCCGGACAATGATCATCTCTTCCCATTTGCTCGAAGAAATTGAAGACTTGCTGGAGGATATCCTATTGATCGACAACGGCCAAAAGCTGCTTCACCTGCCGATGATTGACCTTAAGGATTATGCGGTAGCATTGAGCGGCGACCAGGCGGCTGTCACCCGATTTACAGATGGAAAGGAGCTTTTTCATCAGCATAAGATCGGTGACAACCATACTTACACCGTGCTGCGGAATACATTTTCCGAGAAAGAAATGCAGGCAGCGCGTTCAGCCGGGATTGAAATGAGCCGGGTATCTTCTGATGACCTTTGCATCTATTTGACCGGAGGCACACAAGGGGGAATTGACGATGTTTTTAACTGAAGCCAGGCTTCCTGACATTATGATGAAGCAATATAAATATAAGCTGAACAGTTACATCGGCGCCTTCCAGTCACTTATGCTGACCCAATTGCTTGGCTTGCTTTTGTCTTTTTCCGGAACCAGTTCGATGAGTTCCGGGTTCTCAGACAGCGTGGATATCTCCATAAGATTTTACACAGGTGACATAATCATCGCCTTTACGATGGTGTGGGCTTTCCTTACCGGCATTTTACTTACGACAAAAGCTTACCGATATGACGACTTCACCTTTGTTACCAGCCGTTTTACAAGCAACCTTTCAAGTATGCTGTTTTTGGCTACATCGAGTTTGATCGGTGCAGTGACCGCCCTGCTTGCCGGAGTGCTATTAAAAGTGATCATTCACTTTACTTCGGATGCCACTCCGCTCGGTTTCCAGCCTCTTGAAGATTTGCACATCGGCATCCTGGCAGCCTGCTTTTCGCTCCTCCTGCTTTCTGCAGCGGGTTACTTTATTGGCATGCTGGTCCAGATCCATAAATTGGTTGCGTTTCTATTGCCTGTTTTATTTGTCGGCATGCTTGTCATTGATGCGAAAAATGGCTCTGAAGAAGGGATCCTGTTTCACATCGCTTCCTTTTTCGCAGATTCTTCTCTCGGTGTTTTCGGTTTGAAAACGTTGTTGGGAACCGCAATCCTTTATGCTTGTTCAATTGTCATTTCTAATCGATTGGAGGTGCGGTCATGACTCTCGTACTGCCGATTTTACTTTTAGTAACCTTTGCTGCGATTACGCCCATTTTGATGAGGAAACGGAATGCAGCCGGTTTCACGTATATGAGTGCCCGAAAGCTTAAATGGATGCTTGGCGGATACGGAACCCTTCTGCTTCTAGCGGCGTCCATTGCTCTGATTCTGTCTGCAAATACTCCGGAAGACAGTGCCAGAAGCGAGGTCCCCGGCCGCCAGGAAATCCAGAAAGCTGCGCGAGCCGGCAAACTCAGCCAGCTAGAAGGGATACGGATGGACAAAAAATGGGAAATGGCATTCGAAGAAAGCGAGCTTATGGTCGAGCTGAGAGAAAGCGGGCATCGGGATTCCCTTCTTTTTTACGAAGAAGACCCGGCAAGTGATGGTATGATTGAAGTTGAATATTACCGCCCCCCTTCCCTATATAAAGGAATGGACTTGTCCGAACAAATACCGCCGCCCGGAATGTTATTGAACGGAAGCACACTCACAATCAATCACCTTTCTTCCTTGAAGTTGGATTTCACCGGCATTGAAAAGGAGTTCATTACCAAGCACTTCACAACCGAAGGAAGCTCCTTTGAAAATGCCCTTCACCCTGAGGAAATAATGTGGAATATGGAAAAGAGTGTGATTCTTGTCCGCGTTCCAGAAGGGACAGACGTGGTGTCAGGGGCTCACTCTTTCATCGAAAAGCTTGAGTAAAGGTTTGAGAAAGTGAGTGGCTCTGTTTGTGTCAAGATGCCCTTTGTTACCTAATGAGTTTTTTTGCATGAAGGTTTTTATACCAAAACGCACTTTAATCACTTTATTTATCAAAACAGTAAAAAAGCGGTCAGGAGCTTAAAAGCCACTGGCCGCTTTTTATATTCACAGAGCGAAAGTCATTTAACGATAGGATACTTGCACTTCAAGCCAAAAAACCGTCAGCCAAATAAAGGCATTTTTTATACTACCGGGCATTAGGGAAAACTCTGCGTGTCATTTCCGTGAATTCATCAAAAAAACCTTCAATCGGATCGCCTTGCTCGATGCGGTCGGTATAGTCTGCCATACGATCGGTAAAGTCAGGGTTTTGAGACACATACACATTGTCAATGTCATTGTCCGTTTGTTTTACTTTATCTGAAATTCTGTTCTTCAGTTTGTCGGATATTTCCCCTTTTGGATCATCCGCCAGCACGACGGCAACGTAAGCATTATTCTCTGTGGTCACCGTATAGGCGCGGTCTATTTCTTTCATAGCTGCAACCCGGTCGCTCGCTTGCTCTGCAACATCCATCCTTCTTTCATTGTTACCATTATTCATGTCAGCATTATTGTCGTTGTTCATGATGCCGTTATTATCATTCCGCTGATCGATCAGTCCGTCATCTCTTGTGCCGATGTTCTGATAGCCGGTATTTTCAACTCCGTTATCCCCGTTATCCCTTGCTTCATTAGTGGCACAGCCGGCTAATGCGGCAGCAGCGAGTAATACAGTAAGGAAAACTTTAACTTTATACACTGAAAATGCACCCCTTTTTGTTTGGATTTGTTCTTAATTTGAACAGTCTGCCCAATATTATGCAGATGAATTTTCCGCAGGGGATAAAAAAACTCGTTGTATGTATTACGGGTTTGGTTTGGAAGTGCAAAAATCAGAAC
Organism: Bacillus marinisedimentorum; assembly: GCF_001644195.2. Classification (NCBI taxonomy): domain Bacteria; kingdom Bacillati; phylum Bacillota; class Bacilli; order Caryophanales; family Bacillaceae; genus Bacillus; species Bacillus marinisedimentorum. The sequence continues at coordinate 97,752 of NZ_LWBL02000009.1, forward strand.
ATAAAACAACATTAGTTTTACTAACTGAATTGGCATGGTAAAACCAGTTACTGTAGGTATCCCGGGTGGTTATTTTGAAAATACTCCGTTACCCCCATCTCCTGAGCAAGCAACTGGCTTAAATTGCTTATTATGAACTTGACACAGTCGGCAAAAAGTAAAGGGGACTAAAGGTAAAGGAGCAAAAACTGTGGCTATGATGATCAGAATATGCATGTTATCGATCTGGACGTTTCTGGATCCTTATTATTTCGCCCTGACAAGGCTGAAATATATAAAAAACGAACACAGGGAAAAGCAAATTTTCCGGGTAAGGCTGACCAGATATAAAGGAAAAGACATGATCCTTTCTGACGGCACATTGATAAAGAAAAACGATCTCCTGGTAAAAATCCATCTGCACAATATAAGGATCATCAATGAAATGGACAGATACCAAACGGAAATCCGGAAGGCTCTGTTTATTTATAAAAATGTTGAGAAAGCTCTTCCCTGCCTGGCCAGTTATGTCAACGCCCATGCGAGCAGTCCGGAAATCAAGGGCATCCTTGGCATCACGGTATTAAACAAAGGGGCTGAACGGCTGGGATTTGAAGTCATTCCAATCAATAACCCCTTTTACGAGAGATTCAAGCTTTTGACCGCAATCCCGATCTATATGCTTTCAAACAGTTTCAAAAAGCAGACATTATCCCGGAAGAAACCGGCCTATCTCTGCATGTCCAAAAACCAGCTGCTGTCAGGACATTTGAAAACCGCTTGACCCCCGCACCAAATATTACCGGTTCATCTGCCCTTCCTATCCTTTTATAATGAAAGGAGAAGGAGGGGATTTTGTTGGTGCTGTCTATCACAGGATTTCTATTGAGTATCAGTGTTTTATTTCTATATAAAAAGGCGAATGCCAATACGAAAAAATTTGCAGTAAATACGATTCACCTGGATGATCATGACCAGAACAGAGACGTTTCCGCCCCTTCCGTCAACATCCTCCATTTATCTGACCTCCATCTTGAAAACTTATCGGTTACTCCGGATGATCTATATGAGAAATTTAAAGATGAGTCGTTTGATCTCATCGCCCTGACGGGGGATTTTCTTGACCGTAAACGAAGCATACCAAAGCTTGTTCCTTATTTAGAGGCCCTCAACCGCCTCGATGCAAAATACGGCATGTATGCAGTGTTCGGAAATCATGATTATGTTTTGAGGGAAAATAACTTCAGCCAGCTTAAAGAGTTGCTGAACGCCCACGGCTGCAGGACGATGCAAAACGAGTCCGCCACCATAACGGTCGACGGCTGTCCGCTTCATATCATCGGTGTCGATGATTACAGTACTGGCCGCAGCAATCTTAAACAGGCATTCAGAGAGGCTGGGGACGGATTCCGGCTTGTCCTTACGCACGACCCGAATGTTGTCCTTGACATGGAAGATTATCATTATGACTACCTTCTCTCGGGCCACTTTCACGGCGGCCAGATCCACTGGCCAAAACCGTATCACCTCGTCAAAATGGGAAAACTTGTCCGCATGGAAATGATCAAAGGCCTTAACCATTATAATGGGAAGCGGTTTTACATCAGTGAAGGCCTCGGGCAAACAGGGGTGAACATCAGAGTCGGAAGCCGACCCGAAACGACGTGCCACCGATTTTCGCTTTCAGGTTTCACTGGCGACACGGAAACCAAGGAAACGGCGTTATAATTTTATATGGGTCTAACAGTAAGGCGCTCAGGGTAAACCTTGGGCGTCTTTTCTGCATTTGCCCAGACACTGCGATTATCCGGGGAAAGGAAGACAAATAAGAAAATAAGGCAGTCGGCGGGGGCATTTTCTCTCTGGCCTTGTCATTGGACAAAGAAAGGAGAAGTAAGATAAAGTCTGAATAGGCAAAGGTTATGAAAAGTCCTGCCATTTTGCATTTCCAATTCAAACACATGCCCTGTCACGTTCTTATCGTTTATCCTGTCCATATTTCCGGCAAGCAGAATGAGATGCGGGTATTTTTCAACATCCAATCTATCTTTGCAATTATTTAATCATTTACTACATCGTTTTTGTTTACAATTATAGTGGTAATGAATTATCAATTTCAGGAGGGGTACGATGAACATTATTGTTGCTGGGGGCGATGGATTTTGCGGATGGCCTACCGCTTTATATTTATCGAAACAAGGCCATACCGTTTCAATTATTGATAATCTGGTTAGAAGAGAAATAGATGAAGAGTTGAATTCAAATTCGCTTACTCCTATCATTTCTCTTGATGAGCGGGTCGGCCGCTGGAAAGAAGTAACCGGTCATACAATCAAAACACACATCGGCGACTTGACTGACTATACCTTTTTGAGAAGTGTACTTGAAGAAGTGAAGCCGGATGCTTTCGTTCACTTTGCTGAACAGCGGTCCGCGCCATATTCAATGATCGACCGCGAACATGCTGTCTACACACAGACGAATAATGTCACCGGCACGCTCAATGTCCTATACGGAATCAAAGAAATTGTTCCGGACTGTCATCTCATCAAATTGGGCACAATGGGAGAATACGGCACTCCAAATATTGATATCGAAGAAGGCTACATAAAAATACAGCATAAAGGCCGTGAAGATGTCCTTCCATATCCGAAGCAGCCTGGGTCCATGTACCATCTTTCCAAAGTGCATGACAGCCATAATATCATGTTCGCCTGCAAAATCTGGGGCATCCGTGCCACTGATTTGAACCAGGGCATTGTGTACGGGCTTCATACGGAAGAAACACTAATGGATCCGTTTCTGGTGAACCGTCTTGATTATGACGCAGTTTACGGGACCGCTCTGAACCGCTTTTTGATTCAAGCTGCAATCGGTCACGATATGACGGTCTACGGATCAGGCGGGCAAACACGGGCTTTCCTCAACATAATGGATACAATCCGCTGCATTGAAATCGCTGCTGAAAATCCGGCAGAGAAAGGCGAATTCCGTGTATTCAATCAATTCACCGAGTATTTCTCCATGAACGATCTTGCCGAAAAAGTGAAAAAAGTTGCTGCAGAAGAAGGCATAACGAGCAAGATTGCCCATATTGAAAATCCGCGGATTGAAAATGAAGACCATTATTATCATGCGGTCAACACCAAGCTGGTCGACCTCGGACTTGAGCCGAATCTTCTGACGGATGATGTATTGAAAGGCATCCTGAAATCTGTAGTCAAGCATAAAGACCGCGTCATTACCGACAACGTCCTTCCGAAGGTGACCTGGAAATAAGAAGGGGTTATTCCAATGAAAATCGCCATCGTCACAGAAACATTCCTGCCATCAACCGACGGTGTGGTGACAAGGCTTTGCGCGACAATCAAATGGCTGAAAGAACAGGGGCATGAAATGATCGTCATCGCCCCTGATCTTGGCGTTGACGAGTTTGAAGGTGTACCGGTAAAAGGCATTCCCGCCCGGAAGTTCTTTTTCTACCGGTCCAGGGAATTCAGCCTGCCAAGCCGGAAGGTGAAAAAAATCCTCATGGAGTTTCAGCCTGATGTTGTTCATGCCGTCAACCCTGCACTTGTCGGGTTTGCAGGCGTCCATTATGCAGAGAAACTGAACCTTCCGCTCGTCGCCTCCTATCACACGAATGTGCCCCGCTATCTCGACTATTACCGGCTGTCAGCGTTCAAACCGCTGCTGTGGTGGTGGATCCGCCGGATGCACAATAAAGCTGACATGAATTTATGCACCTCACAGTCGGTACAGGAAGAACTGACGGAAAGAGGCTTCCACAGTGTCCGCCTCTGGAAACGGGGCGTTGCTGTCGATAAGTTCGGCCCTGAATATTATGATGAGGGGATGAGGGAGCGGCTTACAGCCGGAAAACAGGACAAAATCCTACTGCTGTATGTCGGACGGCTGGCAGCTGAAAAGGAAATCCAAAAAATCAAAGATGTGCTTGAGGAGTCCGATCAGTTTTGCCTTGCCCTTGTCGGTGACGGTCCTTACCGGAACGAATTGGAGCGCCATTTTCTGGGGACGGACACAGTTTTCACCGGCTTCCTGCATGGCGGCGAACTCGCTGCAGCTTATGCGTCTGCAGATGCGTTTATTTTTCCATCAACGACCGAAACACTGGGGCTTGTCATTCTGGAAGCCATGGCATCAGGGCTTCCGGTGATTGCCGCTGACAGCGGACCGACGCGTGAACAAATCGAGGACGGGGTCACAGGACTGCTTTATGATCCGAACGACCGGACAAGCTTCACAAATACCGTGCTACAAACACGAAACAGCGGCATGCTCGCTTCCATTTCTGCTGAAGCATTGAAGGAAGGCAGGACGATGGGGTGGAATCGGCCTGCTGAACAGCTGGAGCAGCTATATGAACATGTGCTTCATGAATGGGCCCGGGAAGAGAAAAATGTTCACCGTTTTAAGGCTGGTGAAGAACCGAGGTGAATTCAGGGAAGGACAAAACATACGCAGCATATGTTCTTCGCCAGTAATTTGAGCAGAAACTTCACTTTTGGCACGGCAGACTGGTCCCGTGCCCATAATCAGGGTTGAGCCTATTTTATAGGCACGCAAGATTGGTTCCCGTGCCTATAATCAGGGAAGGACCTTCTTTATAAGCACGCAAGTCTGATTCCCGTGCCTATAATCAGGGCTGGGCCTACTTTATAGGCACGCAAGTCTGATTCCCATGCCTATAATCAGGGAAGGACCTTCTTTATAGGCACGCAAGTCTGATTCCCGTGCCTATAATCAGGGCTGGACCTACTTTATAGGCACGC
>NZ_LWBL02000010.1 GCF_001644195.2 Bacillus marinisedimentorum
AAGTCCGATTCCCGTGCCTATAATTAGAGCAAAAGCTACTTTACAGGCACTGACCGATGTCATTGCCTGTAATCTGTCAAATGAATAATATACTGTCTGGTTTTCACTTCATTTACTGTCCAATTCATTTACTGGCGCCAATTCTTTACAGACCCCGGGAACATGGTCAATTATCCACAAGCAGAAATTTTAAAATTTCCTTAACACCGAGAAAACGAGGGATCGTATGCCTGCAAGAACGAGAAGAAAAGGACCTTTTCAATTCATGCAATTCAGTGCAATCGGCGTGATGAATGCAGCTGTCGATATCGTGTCACTGAATATCCTCCTCTTCCTTTTTCCGACCAAAAACGATATTTTGCTGACAGTTTATAATACAACAGCTTATTCGCTCGCGGTATTGAACAGCTACTTTTTCAACTCACGGCTTACGTTCAAGCACGGGAAGCGGACCGGCGGCGTTAAGTGGAAGTTTGTGGCCCAGGCTCTTGTCAGCCTCGGCATCAGCAACCTTGTCTTCATCGGTTCAATCGAGTTGCTCGGTGCATACACCGGCTTGAGAATTTTTATTATCCATAACATATCAAAAGCACTGGCAATGCTGCTTTCCTTCTCCGCAAGTTTCTTTTTTATGAAGTATCTCGTCTTCACCAAACTGAAAAAGGAAGTATGAATTCATCAGGCTGCCGGCAATCACCGGCAGCCTGGCTGCTTTTATGGACCGCTGGCTTCTCCTTAACCCATTGGGCCGCCGGCATTCCCTGTCCATCTCCTGACAACTGCATCATTTTCTGCATCCCTTCGCCGCCGTTCATCCGCTTCAGGCCGCTCGCCCTCCCACTGCCGTTCGGGATGCGTTCTGTTTTGCTTCATGTCTTTCACTTTGATTAAGGCAAGAATGAGGATGACTGCTGACACAACGATATACGGGAGCAAATCCATCCTTTCTAACCTCCTCTCTCTGATATTGGCACACCATCAGCTGATGGCCGTCAGATCCTTTAAATTAAAATAGGTATTGTGCTGGATCACGTTAATTAATTCGAACTTCTTCTCTGAAGTAGGTTTTTTCGAACCCAGCTTATTTGGCTTGCTTTATACCGCTTTTATAGAAAATCCGCGAACCTGCAATTCCAATCAGCCCGAGTAAAATAAAGAGAAACGCCCGAATGGCAAGTGACAGATAGGCAAGATCGAAAAATACGAGTTTCGCAAGAGTGATAAACAGCAGGATGAGGCCAAACATCCGCACCAGTTTGTTATTCTGGAACACGCCAAAAATGATGACGCCTAATGCATATATTGCCCACGCAATGGAAACGGACATATACTGGATATTCAGCGTTGCTCCTGCTGTCAGTGCCTGTATGGCCAGTGTAATGAATGCCATGAATAACAGCAGTGCTGCGCCAAGGACGACCTGCTTCACCTGTTTTTTACTCTCTTCTTCAATTCCTTTCACCATGGAAACAAGCAGATAAGCACCAGCGGTTGACCCTGTCAGAACGAGCCAGTTCAAAAACTCAATTTGCCAGATTTCCCTAAAGGGATCATTAACGATAAAAGTGCCGCTTATTAGATAAATCAAGGCACCGACTGCCTGCTGAAGTTTTGACGAAGCTTTGATTCCAAGAAAAACCGCCACTAGTCCCTGGATGATCAAAACCGACAATATATTCTCCGCTTCAAACTTGTTTGTAAGGTAAAACAACAGTGCCATGGTAGCAGCAGATAAAGCGGCCGGAAGCCGTACCCTATCCTTTTGCAGGAAGTATACCGCCAGGCCGGCATACACGCCTAAAGCAGCAAGCATGACCATTTCATACTGCAGATCAGTTAATGTTAACTTCACCCAGGCAGATGTTAGGATAAAGCTTGCGAATACGGTGCCAAGCTGCCGCCTCTTCATAAACGGGATGAAAAGGAAAGCAGCCAATATTGCGGCATGCTGGATGATAACAGCAATGCCAAAAATGCTGTTATCAACCGGAGCAATGAAAATCACTCCGGCCGCCAGGGTCAAATGGAACAGCCCAAATGCCGAAAAATACAAATAAGTGAATTTCTCCTTCATTGCAAACAGCAGCAGCACAGTGTAAAAGACTGTTTCAAACACCACAAAATTGGTGACACTCGGCTCGCGGCTCTCCAATAAAAACGGAATCAAATAGCCGCCGGCCGCCGTTAAAATCGCGAGCGGCTCAGAACTGTATCTTACTGAAAGAAAAATGCCGAGCCCCACCCAGGCAAGGTTCAGAAGAAATGCAGGTATGGCGGGAACCATTCCATAAAGGGCATGCATGGCAAAGGTTGAAATTAGCAGCAGCACAACACTTCCGCTCAATAACACCTGGCCGAGGGCAGCCCGCTTTTTATTTATCTGCCTGTGTCCCAGATAAAGGAGTCCGCCTGCAGAAAGATAACCAAGCCCAACTTTGACCGGCGGATTGATAAAACCGTAATCAGATGCCGCCTTGAAAGCCCAGATGACCCCGATGAGCAGCACAAAAATGAAAATCCGGGGCAGCCAAACCTGGCCGATCATCCTTTCCCAGTCAATCGGTTCTCTTTCAATCCGGTCCTTTTTGTGTTTTAACAAATCCTCTTGTTGTCTTCCATGAATATCTTCTTCTCTTCCTTCCGCTTTTGTCATCACCGGGCTGCGGCCGCCCTTCTCTTCTTTTATGGCGTCCCGTTTCATTTCAAGAATGGTTCGTTTCAGGTCCACCGTTTCTTTCTGCAGTGAATTTACCCGCTTTTCCAATTCGGCTATTTTCTCCTGGTTCGTCATATTCCTGTCCCCTTTTTATTTATCCCTTACCGAACTAGTTCGATAGTCTGCTCCAGTATCCTTTTTGCGGATAAGAGTTTCTATCATGTCTATTCATCCGCATGACCAAGACAGCACCGCCTAAAGGGTAAATCCGATTAACCCAAAAGGAGTATTCCGTTTTCCCCTTTTAGTCTAACTTTGGTTTATTAATGTACTAAATATTCTGAATTTAATTGACGCATCACTTTCCGGCTGATTAAATTGTTTTAGAATTACCAGTTCGAACTACTCACCAATTAAATAAGAGGGGTGAACGGCGTGATAGGAAAATTAGGATTGCCGCTAATTGCAGTTGCGGTTTTATGTGCCCAGGTGTTCCAGGCGGCTCAAGTGACAACTGCGGCCGAAACTGGTTCATCTGGACCAGAAACAGGCCAGGCCATTGATGTTTTCGACCATACAGAAGAGACGTACTATGATATCAGATCAGCAGCCAGTGCTGTCTTCCCTGATGACAGCCGGCTCGATGCTGCAAAACAGGTTGTGGATACGGCTGGCGCCGGGACACGGATAACATGGAATACGGAGTTCGGCACACCGGCAATGATCATGAAAGACAAGGGCTATTTAACAGAGCCGTCTTCAGGTGAACCTGCTGAATTAGCCCGGCAATGGATAACAAATAACAGCGCACTCTATGGACTGTCAAAAGAAGAGATTTCCTCCCTGAAGGTGATAAAGGAATTTAAAATGCCCGGAACCGGCATGCATCCCGTCACCTTCCAGCAAACTGTGGACGGGATTGAATCGGCGTACGGCGGCCGTCTTATTGTAACGGTTACGAAAGACGGCCGGATCGCTTCTGTATCAGGGAATATCAACCCGGATGGCGGAACAGGCTTTACGGAAGGCTTTACACTCTCAGCAGCAGACGCATTGAAAAACGTACTCGCCGAGTACAAACCGGATGTGTCAATCGACATGCTGGCGGCTCTTAAAGATGAAGCGGGCTGGAAAGTCTTCGATGGAGGGAACGTGCTTCCGGCGGAACAGCGTGTCAAAAAGGCAGCCTTTTTCACATCAAATGAAATTCGGCCCGCGTTCAGGGTACTGTTCATTGAAGAGCTGAATAATGCCTCGGAAGTAATCATCGACGGCGCTACTGGTGAAAAACTGCTCGAACGGCCGCTTGTACAATATATGTTTGATCCTGAAGGACTCGTTTTCGAGAATTATCCAGATGCTGAAAAAGGCGGACATCAAACAGTGAAGTCATTCAGCGGCGACCCGCAGGCTTCCCCGGAAGGCTGGCTCCTGCCGGGACTTGACACCGGCTTTACGACAATCGGAAACAACGCGGATGCTTATGCAAACTGGTCGAATTTTCTCGTTCCTGAAGGTGCCGGACTAACACGGCCTGTCGATGCGTTCGGCAAGTTCAAATACAATTTTAAGAATGAATGGCAAAACACAAACGGCGCAACTGTTCCGCCTTCGTACGCAGAAGACGTACACAGCGCCACAGCGAATCTGTTCTACCATCATAACCTCTTCCACGATTACTTTTACAAACTGGGGTGGACGGAAGCTGCCGGCAACATGCAAGTTTCGAACTTTGGAAAAGGCGGTATGGAAGGTGATCCGATTCTCGGTCTTGTCCAGGCGGGAGCTGCTTCAGGCGGGGAGCCGACATATACCGGCCGCGACAATGCCTACATGCTGACGCTTCCAGACGGCATTCCAGGATGGAGCGGAATGTTCCTGTGGGAACCGATTGCAGGGGCATTTGAAGGTGAATATGCGGATGGCGATTATGATGCCGGCATCATTTATCATGAGTACTCCCATGCCCTTTCCCAGAGGCTGGTGGCAGGCGGTGAGTCGCTTAACAGCCATCAGTCCGGATCAATGGGTGAAGCATGGGGCGACTGGTTCGCCATGCATTATCTCGTGAAAAATGGATTGCAGGACCGCCCGATTGTCGGTGCTTATGTCACCGGGAATGACAACCGCGGCATCCGCAACTGGGCGCTCGATGACTCCCCGCTCGGCTTTGGGGATATCGGGTACGATTTGATCGGTCCCGAAGTCCATGCTGACGGAGAAATCTGGGCAGCCATTTTATGGCACATGCGCTCAGAACTCATCAACTCCTTCGGCAAATCTGAAGGTGAAAAAGCAGCCGAGCACCTCGTCATGGATGCAATGCCGATCTCTGCACCTAATCCGTCTATGGTCGATATGCGCAACGCCATTCTGGCAGCTGATATGATCAGGTACAGCGGCAAGCACTATGATACTCTGTGGAAAGCATTTGCACAGCGGGGACTCGGTCAGTCTGCATTCTCTGAAGGCGGGGATGATATTGACCCGCAGCCGGCCTTTGACCATCCGAATGACACATATAACAGCATGTTTGCCGGCAAGCTCGTCAATGCAGCTACAAACAAACCGATTCAAGGTGCAAGGATCATTGTCGGTCAATACGAAGCCCGCACAAGTGCTGCGGCGGTTACATCTACAGATGGAATGTTCGCTTTGCCTATGACCGAAGGTGAATACGATATTACAATCCAGGCACGGGGCTTCGGTTCTACAACTCTGGAAAACATGTCCTTCACATCCGGCAAAAAGAAACGGATGCGAATCACGCTTGAACCAAATGCCGCTTCTGCATTCAATGGTGCAGCAATTCACGGGATGAGCAGTGAATCCGAAAGCAACCCGGTTAAAAACTTGATCGATGATACCGAAGCCAGTGTGTACGCAACTTCAAAACAAGAAGAAGCGTTTACCGGTTCGGAAGTGACAGTGGCGCTTGCGGGTGACAAACCGGTCAGCCTCTCCCATATCCAGGTCAGTGCGTTTAAGGATGTAGAGAAAGGACGCTTCCAGACACTGAAGGACTTTACGATCGAGGCGTCTGTTGATGGAGAGACCTGGAACAAGGTGCTTGAAGGCAGCTTCAATGCCGCTAAACCGCGGCCCGGCTCTCCTGATCTCCACTATAAAAGGTTCGAGCTGGATCAGCCCGTCAACGCAAAATACTTGAAGCTGACCGCCCATAATACGCAAGACGACAACGGCGGCTACGTGCAAATCGCTGAATTGCAGGCATTTGCTGCCGGCAAGGCAAAAATGGAGCCGCTTAATCTTGAACCGGAAGAGCCTTTTACCGCAGAAGGAACCATCAAGGCTGGCAATCCGGGAACTGGTATCGGACTCATTGCCGGTGTGGATGATGCAACCCTCGGCGTCACCCAGACGGAGTTCACCGGCACTCAAAACCCTAAGCCTGCTTCGCAGGGAACGGACGGTTATGTCGTCACCCTTCCTGACGGATTCGGGGACGGCATCCATAATCTGAAAGTGGCTGGCCCTGGCAACGGTTCCTATGATTTTGACATTTTCTTCTACAATAGCAACTTCGAATATATCGGCAGCATTGCAACAACTGCAGCCGACGAATCAGGCGCCATTCCGGGCGGTACACGTTATGTGTATGTAGGCCTGTATTCAGGAAACAACGTCAACTTTACTTTGACTGCTTCGGCACCTTATTAAATATGAAACGGATCCCCTGTTATGCTGCAGGAGATCCGTTTCTTGCTTTCTATACACGCAAGCTTAGCTGCCGCTCTTCCATTTCGGTTTGTTTTTATCGCCTTCTGTCCTGCTGCTGTTTTTTCTTCTGCCGCTTGACGTGAATCAGCAGATACAGAGGTTTTCCTTTTCACGGCAGAACGTAACAACCTTCACTTATGGAAAATCCTTTTTAAAAACTTCAGTCCATCCAGTCTTCCGCCCATTTCTGAAATCCGGCCATGACTGACTCCAATGCTCTGCCCTTTTCGGTAAGTTTGTATTCGATCCTGACGGGCACCTCATGATATACCCGCCTTGTCACAACACCTTCAGCTTCCAGTTCCTTCAACCGCTCGGCGATCATTTTATCACTCAGATTCGGAATGATTGCCGCTATATCTTTAAACCGTTTCGGTCCGGATAACAATACGTGGATGATCAAGCCCGTCCATCTTTTGCCCAACAGTTGAAATGCAGCTTCAAATTTGGGGCACAACTGAAATTCCTCTTCCACATGCCGCACCTCATTTCATCTTCGTTGACAGTGTATCGCTATTATATCATAATGGAAATAATATCCTTACTTACGAATCGTAAGTTAATAAGTGAATTGCAGTTAAGGTGGTGTGTTTATTGAAACAGCGTCATATAAAAAAGGTGTGGGATGTCAGCCCCCGTCCGGGAATGGGGCCGCACCTGCAGGTAAGCCAGGTTATTCCGCCAGGAAGCTGGGAAGAATTTGATCCCTTCCTGCTGCTGAATGAAGACTGGTTCCGCCAGGGCACCTTCGATTTCCATCCCCATCGCGGCATTGAAACGGTCACCTATGTCATTGAAGGAAAGCTTAAACACGAAGACAATCATGGCGGTTCCGGAGTGCTTGCACCAGGTGATGTGCAATGGATGACTGCCGGGCGCGGCATCGTCCATTCAGAAGATCCACTGCCCGGTGAAACGGTACACAGCCTGCAGCTCTGGGTGAATTTGCCGTCTCATAAAAAAATGACAGAGCCACGGTATCAGGACTTGAGTTCTGGCGACATTCCGATCCGGGAAGAAGAAGGCGTGAACATCAGAGTCTTTTCTGGCACTTCGGGGGATATCGAATCCAGCACCCAAAACCATGTGCCGGTTACGTTCGTTGAGATGACAATTGAAAAGGGCGCTTCGGTCACCCAGCAGCTGCCGGGTGATTTCAACGGCTTCTTCTATATTCTTGAAGGCAGCGGCCGTTTCGGGCAAGATGAAATGCGGGCTGAAAAGAATCAAGCCTTACTGATGAACCTTCCAGATCAAGAAGGAGATACCGAAATCTCCATTCAAGCTGACGAGCCGATGCGCGTACTGCTGTACGCCGGTAAACCTGTGAAAGAAAAAGTCGTTGCACACGGGCCGTTTGTCATGAATACAGAAGACGAAATCAGGCAGGCGTTTGAAGATTACCGTTCAGGTAAGTTTTAATATATTTGGTTCCTGACCCCCGCTGCGCTAAAGTGGTGATGCAGCAGCGGGATCCCGCTTGCCCAACTCCAGATTTATACTAGCTACAAGTCATAAGAGACATAAGGAGCCCGCATAATGATTGCACAGTTAAAAGCATGGGCTAAACAGCTGAAAAAACAGATTTTCATTTTATATTTTGCTTACAAAGACAAGCGGACACCGTGGTTTGCCCGGCTGTTCACCACGCTGGTTGTTGCGTATGCCTTCAGCCCGATAGATTTGATCCCGGATTTCATTCCGGTGCTCGGCTACCTGGATGATATCCTCCTTGTTCCGACCGGCATTTATCTTGCTCTAAAAATGATTCCAGAACACGTTATTGCGGACTGTAGAGAACAAGCAGATGAGCTTATGGCCAAAGGCAAACCGAAGAACTGGATTGCAGGCACAATCATCATCCTGCTGTGGACACTGGTTCTAACTTGGCTTTTCATTGAGGCTTATCAAATATGGAATCGATAATAAAAAAAGAGCCATGCTTGCATGCATGACTCTGCTTAACTATTGATATTCCTCCAGCCTGATCCCTTTCTTTTTTGAAATATATTTTGGAATCAATGAGACGATGAACAGGATGATTCCTGCCAGTGCAAACTCGATCAATAGTTTTACAGAGACCCCTTCTTCCACGATTTGTCCTGCCATATACGCATATATAAATGCGGCAGGGGCCATAGTGATAAGAGAAATAACCGAATAGGTCAGAAACGGAATCTTCGTAAAACCATATGCATAGTTCTGTACATTATACGGAAAAACAGGAACGAGGCGGGTGAGAATCAGGAAGCTGATCCCGTTCTTCTCCACTCCTTCATCTATCTTATTAAAAATCGGATTCCCTTCAAATTTTTTAACAATCAATTCCCTTGCGGAATACCTGGCAATGAGAAATGCCGCCATGGCGCCCAGTGTAGCACCAAGCAATGAAAGGGTACCTCCTTTGATTGCGCCAAAGGTGATACCGGCGATAATCGTGAGAAGGGAACCCGGCAGCATGAACACGGCCACAGCTACAAAAACAAGAACAAATACAATATATCCGTAAAGGCCGAAGCCGTTAAACCAGTCCTGCATGGCCCGAACATCTTTCAATACACCCACAAGTCCGGTTTTCCAGGCGATTATAAAGGCTGCTGCGATCAGAGTGACCGCAGCCAAAAGTTTTATTGATTCTTTTTTCTTTGCTTGCTTACGGGAAGCCATGGTGATCATCCTCTGTCATTTTGTTTAAAACTTGCCGTTCTCAACTTTTGATTTGATGCCCTCATCACCCTGTTCATAAGAGTTATAGCTCCATTCGATCCATGAACCATCGTAGTTTTGCACACGCTCATATCCAAGCGCCTGTGTCAGCACCAGCCATGTATAGGCAGAGCGGACTCCCGATTGGCAATAGCTGATCACTTCCTTATTGGACTCAATGATTTCACCGTATAAGTCCTCAAGCTCTTCCTTCGACTTTAGCGTACCTTCTTCCGATGTGGCCTGTGAGTACTCAACCCATGTTGATCCCTTGATTTTTCCCGGACCATATGCACCTTTCTTCGTATCACTGCCGGATTCTTCACTTTCACTACGTGTATCCAGCAGATAAAATTCATCATTATTTTCTACAGCGGAAGCAACTTCATCAACATCCGCATTGAATGCCTCTTCATTGAAATCAGGAGCTTTGTATTCTGTTTTCGGGCGGTCACCCGGCTGGGCAGCTTCTGCCGTTTCATATCCTTCGCCAATCCATACGTTAATGCCGCCGTCCAGGAAACGGACATCTTTATGGCCGAGCATCTTCAACTGCCAGAACAGGCGGGCTGAATCATGTTGGTCGTTGGCTGCATAAGTGACAATTGTCGTATTTTTAGTCACCCCGAAGCTGCTTAGCATGTCTTCCATTTTTTCCTTTGGACTTGCCATTCCGCCGTATTCATGGCCTTCCGACCCCTGGTAGTCATCGCGCCATAAGACGAATGATCCTGGAATCGCTTTGTCTTTTGATTTCATCGCACCGATGACAACGACATCTTTACTTGCATCCTCTTGCAGTTTCTTCAGCTGTTCAGGCGTGATGAAAGATTCCGGATTCGAATATTCATTGATTTTCTCTTGCTGGGCACTGACGTTGACTTCCTGTGCCTTGATCCCTGTGAAATAATCATAGGTGAAAAAACCAATTACAAATACAGCAAGGGCTATAAGACTGGCTGCCACTTGTTTGTTCATCTTCTTACCTCCATTATTCATATTTGTTTAGTCGGTTTTAAAGCGTGGTTGCTTATTTCGAGTATGAATCCGAGGTGTTGCTGAATTGGAAAGTAAAGGTTGAGATTTGGACAGTAAACTCGGAGAAATGGACAGTAATGGTTTGGGTGCTGGTCAAAGAAGCCTGGCTGCGATGAATTTTTAGTGATTTATTCTATAAATGGAGCATTGTTTCGGCAGCGGAACTTTCTTCAAGCCATATGCCCGCGTTTTCACGCCAAAAGGTCCTGGATTCGTGCCACATACAGCAACTTTCACGCCAGATGTATCATTTACCTACTTGCTGCTGACGCTTTCATGCGGTATCTGTAAAAAATCACGCCAACACCTTGCCTTTTCACGCGAAACTCAGGTGAATTCACGCTAAACTCGATACTTTTCACGCCACAACCAAGGTTTCACGCCGTTCACCAAACATTTCACGCCATTCGGTGAACGTTTCGCGCCAAACCCGGCCGCTGACCCGCGCATCCAATCCACCCCTCCTCGCCAAACTACCGTCAATCCCTCTTCCATCGATAAGGCAGCTTCTGGATTGTCTCCGTCTCTTCAATTTCACTAACAGCTTTCAACATATCAATGACAATCTTCCGCTGCAGGTCATCCCGGCCGGCTGCGCCGAAACTTCGTCCAAGCGGGAATTTCAAGTGAAGTGCACGCGGCACTTTCACGCGTTCAGTCAGATCAGGCAAATGGCTGATCGACACGGTTGCAATTCCTTCCGCTTCTACTGCTCTTTGAATCAATCCCACGGATTGATGGCAAATATATCAGCCAGGCGATGCAAGCAGGACATCCACATCCGCTTTTTTCAGTTCTTCCAAAATGAGCGGTATGCTTTCCTGCTTCAATTTTTCCGTATCGGGAATGTAACCCATCATACCGAAGTGGACATCTGAAACCGAGCCGATAACTCCTTCGTTTTCAAGTTCGCGGAGGCGCTCGATCGGGAAAACGCAATTGACATCTTTCTCTGCGTCTTCCGTATCATAATGGGTGTGAGTGATCATTAAATCTTCCACATCGACCTTGCCTGGAATCAAATGGACCGTATTGTCGCCGGCGTCGACATCAAACGGCGTCTGTGTCTTCAAATGGACACCCGCCGTTGTCAGAAATGCAACATTCCACTCGTTTTCCGGTTTGTTCAGTAACGTGAGATCAGTGTCAGCTTTGACTTTTTTAATTTCTTTTTTTGCCATCATTTTATAGATCTGATGGGACAAAGGATTCTTACTCATCTCGTCTCCCCTTTCCATGATGAAGAAGGCGGCAATTTTGTCTACTTATTAATTTAATTAATTCCTATGAGTTTACTAAGTTTTAAAGCTAAAAAAATAGCCGCCTTCAATTTGCTTGCTGTTTAATGAGTATTTTCATTTTACCACGGAATTCTGAGAAATCAACCCTAGTTTTCTCATCGGAATTAAATACTTAACGTATGCTATGAATAAGGTGCACAATTTGTGCTCATTTCAATTATAAAAAGACTGCTTCAAAGCAGAAACATGCTTTTGCTTGGATCTAGCCGTCATTAAGAATGCGGTCAGCTTCCGCCAGCACATCCCCGATTTTCCGATCCTTGATGATCACATCACTGATCGGATCGAGAGGTGTCGGTTCCATATTGACGATGGCCAGTTTGGCGCCATTGTTTTTTGCCATTTCCGGAAAGAAGTTTGCCGGGCTTACCTGCAGGGACGAGCCAAGAACGATAAACAGTTCCGCTTTCTCTGTCTCTCTTTCCGCCTGAACAATCGCTTCTTCTGGCAGCATCTCACCAAACAGCACGACAGACGGCCTGATGAAGCCCCCGCAGCTGCAGGCCAAGTGGTCATCCTCCAGAAACGTGTAGCCTGGATATTCCTTGCCGCATGAATGGCAATGGCACTTCCGCAAGCTTCCGTGAAGTTCGGCCGCATCGGTGATACCGCTGGCCGCATGAAAACCGTCCACATTCTGGGTGATTACAGACTGGACCAGGCCGTCATCCGCCCACTTTTTTAAAATGTGATACCCTTCATGCGGCTTATACTTCTCCAACTGTTCCATTCGGCTGCGGTAGAAGGACACAAATGCTTCACGGTTATGTTCAATCGCCTCCGTTGTTGCCAATTCAAGCGGATTGACATCCTTCCACATGCCATTGGATGATGACCGAAAATCTGGCAGCCCCGACTCAGTGCTCATGCCGGCGCCTGTCAACACGACCGTGTAGTTGGATTCTTTAAGTAGAGATGCAAGCATGATTGATTCCTCCTCATTGCGGTTCATATCCGTGCCTGACCCCCGCTCTGTTAAAGTATTGCCGCACGGGGGTCAGGCACCGAAAATTGTCAGCCTTTTGCCACTGTTCACTGAAAAAACATTCGCCATCTTCCATCCTGATTTTTCCAGATAGAACTCCACAGCGTATTCCTCTTGCATGTTTCTTCCTTAACACGGTATGTAGTGACAATAACCCCTTCGGCGAGCGGATGAAATTCAAACTCTAAGAGGGTCATTTTCCATACGCCAAGGCCTTCTTCACCGATGCAATCAATTTTATACAATACATTCCCTGTGCTCCGAATTCAAAAAACTCATCGGCAAGCAATTTGTTCACTCTTTTTGGTGACTGTCTTACTTAAGCTGTCAGCAGCCGTTCTCCAGCTTCTCAATTTTTTCTTTAAGGAAAGCCAGGTTATCCATTTCCCGTCTCTCCAATTCTGTTTTCTTCCATAATACTATGATGAATGGTTCACTATCAGCAAAGGTGGAGTGGAATAAAGGTTCTGATATATTAAACCAGAAAGTTTTTCCACACAGGGAGGATATGCAATGAAACTGATAAATTGGGAATACTCCAGGCGTTACAACATCAAAGCCGTCTTTGACCTATTCCCCGGTTCACTCGTCATCTTCCGCCAAATACAGGATTACTATTTCGTATATATCGTCAACTGGTCGGAGCAGGACCCTGTGGTAGCAAAGAGTCACTTACTTGAAATGAAGCGCTTATTAAATGAAGAACTGGGTACGCTTGAGGAGTACAACAGAAGGAAAATCCACAAAGATGGATGCCAAATAAACAGCTGAGGCCGCCCGCTGTTACCGGGCTTTCCTCCCATCACTGCGGTGGGATTAGAGATCCCTTGTTTCGTAAAATGAATTTCGGAAATCTTTCCTGTCTTTCAAAAACAATTCATTCAGTCAATAGTTTAATTTTTTCCGCCCACCGTTCTTCTATTTTCCCTGATGACCATACCTTCACTTCCACACCCTCTGCCAGGTCCTGCAGCCGGCTCCCGTTTCCGGTTATTTCTGTACGTTTTCCATAACGGATGGCAGGGAAACTGTATTCAGCCTCTGGATCGATCTCGAGCGGAACGAGAACAAACTTCTCTCCATCCAAATCTGTTATTTTACCGTGATAGTCCGCTTTCAGAGAAAACCATGACAAAAAGCCGGCAGTCAAAATAAACGACATTATTAACAGTACGTACATGAGTAGTTTGATCTCTATCTTTATATGGTTTGTCATTTTATCACCTTTTTGTTAGAGAAAGTATATGAACCTCAGGCTTAATTCCAGATTACATGTGGTGTAAAAGGGAATAGTACGATTAGAGAAAAATAGAAGGAGGCGTCAATCTTGCAGGAATACAGAAAAAACAGCTTAACACTTGTTGGCGCCGTTGGACTCGGGACCGGGGTTATGATCAGTGCCGGTATTTTCGCACTCCTTGGCCAGGTCGCAGAGCTTTCCGGCGTCTGGTTTCCGCTTATTTTCCTGATAGGGAGTATCGTGACGGCATTCAGTTCTTACTCATATATCAAGATGAGTCAGGAATACCCTTCTGCCGGCGGCATCGGCATGTTTCTCGTAAAAGCATACGGCAAAGGAGTCATCACTGCTTCTGCGGCACTCATGATGGCGATTTCTATGGTCATTAACCAGAGTCTTGTAGCCAGGACATTCGGGACCTATACGTTACAGCTGTTTGATGGACAGCAGGCGGACTGGCTTGTGCCGCTTCTCGGTGTCATTTTGATTACAATAGCCTTTCTCGTTAACATTTCAGGGAATGAATTTATTCAAACGTTCACGTCTATCGCTTCTTTAATTAAAATACTTGGTCTCTCGGCTATGGCGATTGCAGGTATCTGGGCGGCAGACTTTTCTTTCAATCTGGCTGAGCCGGGAGCAAATCCGCCAGAACCAGGTATGGCAAGGTACATCGGGGCCGTTGCCCTTACAATTCTCGCTTTTAAAGGCTTTACCACAATTACAAACAGCGGAGCGGAAATCACGAAGCCAAAGAAGAATGTCGGCCGTGCTATTGCTTTTTCCATATTGATCAGCCTGATTGTTTACTTATTGCTTGCATGGGCAGTCTCAAGCAACCTGTCGATAACGGAGACAATCGAGGCAAAAAACTATGCGCTGGCTGAAGCAGCACGTCCTGCATTTGGAAGCACAGGCCTCTGGATGACCGTCATTCTGGCAATCATCGCGACGGTAACCGGCATTATTGCAAGTGTTTTTGCCGTATCACGCATGCTCGCCATGCTGACGGATATGAAACTGATCCCGCACAGCCACTTTGGCATGTCCGGGACAATCCAGCGGCATACCCTTGTGTATACAATCGTTCTGGCAATGGTTTTAACAATCTTTTTTGATCTGACACGCATCGCTTCAATGGGCGCCATCCTTTATCTGGTGATGGACATGATTATCCACTGGGGTGTGTTCAGAAACTTGCGTGATAAAGTTAACGCAAACCCTGTAATTGTGTTATCCGCACTGGCTCTGGATGGCATTGTTCTGGCTGCTTTCCTGTGGATCAAACTGCAGACAGATATTCTTATCGTGATAGTGTCAGTGGTTTTCATTGGACTGGTTTTCATCGCAGAATACGTTTTCTTAAAACATCAGACTCAATGAGTGTTCCCCTTCACTTGAAGGGGTCTTTTTACTGTTATCACCTCTACCTGGCCGTTTTCGGCTTATCCCCGTTTGGACCGCAGAAACAAAGTGCGGCGTGGAATCAACAAGCGTGATAACACAGCCAGACTAAAAAAGAATAAGAATCCAACATCGAATCTATATAGTAAGTAAGCAATGCTGAGATGGATTGGATATGCGATTGGAGGAATCGTTCATGAAGATGGACTTACACAGAAAAAACTTCAGGCCAACTGCAGAAATCAAATAAGCAGTCTGCATGAAAAGGATACGTATAAAGAGGCGTAACCGTTTTGATTTTACTCCTCCTCATTGTATTCGATTCTATCGTTTTAAGAGACAGCCTGTTCCCACTGCGCCACGAGCATATATTCAAAATTGAAGGATAGATTGAGCTGTTATTCACTGCCCGCCGCCCGTATACCGGTTATCCCCCATCATATAATTGGCATCTTCACCAGGCTTTTGATTGGGATTAATCGGTTGTTGTCCAGTGTTTTTGTTTCTCTTCCTTTTCCGATCTAAAAGGAAAGCAAATCCCAAAATACCGCCAATCATGATCCAAAGCCAGCCCATTCAACCACTTCCTTTTCAATCATTTTTATCGGCATAGATTTCAAATAACTTCCTCGGCAAACAAAATCCCCTCCGGAAATCAAACCGTTCCGTACGCAAATCACCATATGATGATCGGCTCCATTGCATGCTTATCAAAAAAAATACTCCCAATAATATACAAACGCTCCGAGACCACCTATTACCGTATAAGCCGCAGCCGTATAAAAACTGGCGGCTGCATGAAAGACACGCTCTCCTGCTTCCTGTTTCATCCCAGTTTGGGACTGGATTTGGAAATCAAGCTGACGGCTCGAAAACCCGCCGGATGAACTGAAAAAAATGAATAACAAAGACAGCAAGCAATCCTGTAAAGAATGCAAAATCAATAAAATGAGCATCAACCAATAAAGTGATTCCAATATTGACAGCCAGAAGAAACGAAAAAGTCCGTCCAATGCTTACAAGTTTTCGAATGATGGACCCCTCCTTCATTTGACCAGGCAGCCTGTTACTATTTATACGGAATTGGAAAAGAAAGGTTTCAGTTAGATTTAATTCAATTCAGCGGTTAGCCGGCCCTCAGCAAACAAGTTGA
Source organism: Bacillus marinisedimentorum (assembly GCF_001644195.2). Lineage (NCBI taxonomy): Bacteria > Bacillati > Bacillota > Bacilli > Caryophanales > Bacillaceae > Bacillus > Bacillus marinisedimentorum. Next base: position 16,225 of record NZ_LWBL02000010.1, read on the forward strand.
CATATGACACGGTGTCACTTATCATTATCTTTTGTGACAGATTGTCACATTTTAAAATTGTTGGGAGACAAAGTGTATGCCGAAACCAACCTTTTATAACTTGAAGGAAGAAAAGAAGAAAACGTTGATAGAGGCAGCAAGGAAAGAGTTTGCCAGAGTGTCCCTGTATGAAGCCTCCATTTCAAATATCCTTAAGACTGCCGGCATCCCCAGAGGCAGCTTCTATCAATATTTCGAAGATAAGGAAGATGCCTTTTTCTATCTCCTGAATGAGCATGCACGGGAACGGCAGGAAAAGTTCATCTCGAAGCTGAAAAAATGGGACGGAGATCTGTTTGAGGCAACGATAGACCTGTTTCAATCATCGTTGGAAGATGCAAAACATCAAAATCAATTTATTAAACATGTCCTGCTCAACATGAATTATAAAATCGAACATGCATTGACCCGTTTTTTTGGCCGGGAGCCGTCTGGCGGAGGCTACAGTGAATTACTTCCTTTGTTAGATACCGAGATAATTGCCGTCTCAACAGAAGAAGAGCTATTCCATGCGATGCAGCTTATCATGGCTGTCACCTTCCATAACCTGGTCTACAGCATCGCGAATGAACTGACAACAGAAGATGCGATGCAAAAACACAGGCTTGAAATCAAAATGCTGAAAGCCGGCCTCAGTGAACAGCCCTGCTGATACACCTTTTATATAGAAAGAAGGAAGAAATATGGAAAACAATGAACATGCGGAACAGGCACATATAACTGTTAACAAAGCTCCGCTTATCGCCGTTCTGCTTTCAGGTGCTTTTGCTGCGATACTGAATCAGACGCTGCTCGCTACAGCTCTTCCTCATATCATGAGGGACTTGAACCTTGAAGCCAGTACCGCCCAATGGCTGACGTCGATTTTTATGCTTGTGAATGGTGTCATGATCCCGATCACAGCCTTTTTAATCGAGCGATTTACGACCAGGGCGCTGTTTCTTTCGGCAATGGGCCTTTTTGCTGCCGGAACATTTATTGCCGCCATCTCGCCTAACTTTGCCATATTGCTGATCGGAAGAATTCTTCAGGCTTCCGGAGCCGGAATTATTATGCCGCTTATGCAGACGATCCTGTTTCTTATATATCCCCCTAACAAGCGGGGCTCTGCAATGGGAATGTTCGGCCTTGTCATCTCATTTGCACCGGCAATCGGTCCTGCATTATCCGGATGGCTTGTTGAACACTTTCCGTGGAGAAGCTTGTTTTATGTCATTTTGCCGATTGTGATCATCGACTTCATCATTGCTTATTTTATTCTTAAAAATGTGACGAAACAAACGTTTCCGAAAGTTGATATTCTTTCCATTATCCTGTCTTCATTCGGATTCGGCGGCTTGCTGTATGGATTCAGTATGGCAGGCAACACCGGCTGGGGAAGCGACCAAGTCATCATTTCAATGGCTGTTGGAGCGATCACGCTTACTCTGTTCATTTTAAGGCAGTTCAAATTGAAACAGCCGATCCTGGAGTTTCGGGTATTTAAAAACAAAATATTCACCCTGTCAACAGCCCTTGGCATGCTCATGTTCATAGCAATGATTGGCGGAGCGACCGTTCTCCCGATCCTCATGCAAAACATGCTTGGTTATACAGCCTTTGAATCAGGGCTGATGCTATTGCCGGGTGCACTCATTATGGGGTTTATGAATCCTGCCACAGGACGGCTTTTTGATAAATTTGGAGCCAGATGGCTGGCTATTATCGGCCTTAGCCTGCTGACCATCTCCACATTTATGTTTACCAACCTGTCTCCTGAAACGTCCTTCGCTTATCTCACGGTCGTCAATGCAGTAAGGATGCTGAGTGTCGCTATGGTGATGATGCCAGTCACAACGGCCGGCCTTAACGCACTGCCGATTAATTTGCTTCCGCATGGCACAGCCATGAACAACACGATGCGGCAAGTATCCGGAGCCGTTGGAACAGCGTTGCTTGTCACGGTCATGTCGACTGCAGCACTGCCGGATCATGGTGTCGAAGGGCTGATTCATGGCGTGAATGTTTCATTCATCGTAGCAGGCATTTCCGCGGTCATCGGTTTGGCCATATCGTTTTTCGTTAAAAATCCTGAGGCATAATACTGCTTCAGGATTTTTTATTAATACTCAGAAAAACGTCAGTTTCGGTCACCCAGAGGTGAATTCGAGTCATCAACTTCATCATGATTCCCTTGTCCAAGAACAGCCAATGATACAGACAAGAATCGTATCAAATCAATCAGGGCTCCGGCAATGACCGCCAGGAGAAAGATAATCAAGAATATAGCACTATTCTGTGCAGATTCAAACCCGGCAAATATGGATAGGATGCCAAACACGATCGTAAATAAGTACAAGCTTGCTATTCTTTCATAATTAATATACATACATTTCTCTCCTTGCAATACTATTAATTGAACTTTCATTCATTATATGAAACAATTATTTTACCATTTCTTAGAAAGGATGTTCCGATGATCGCCATCTGTCATTTAAACCCTTTTGACCATTAACCTTGTGTCCGAGGCCCCCCGATAAGTTGATCGTTAAGCAAATCAGATCGACTATATCGGAGGAGGAATATTTATGAACAAACAGTTATGGATTTTATTAAGCGGCAGGATTCTTACAAATATCGCAGACAGCATGTATATGATTGCAGCCGTCTGGTTTGTCAAGACAGCTGCAGATTCTGCTTTTTTGGTCGGCTTGACCAGTGCCGTTGCAATGCTGCCGGTAACATTGCAATTTCTATACGGACCCTTGATCGACCGTTTTTCGAAACGGAAAATACTATACATCGCCCAAGTGGGCCAGGGCATTCTCGTCGGTGTCATCGGCATTCTTTACCTCAGCAGCGCGCTATGGCTGCCGGTCTTGTTGCTGCTGATGTTCCTGGCACTTTCACTGTCTGAGATTACATATCCAACGGAAAGTGCACTGATCAAACAGTTGGCTGCGGATGAAAAGTTGACAAAAGTAAATTCAGTTTTTGCCTTTTCTTATCAAACATTGGATCTTGTCGCTGATGCTGTTTCAGGAATCCTTATCGCATTTATCGGCCTTGGATACATCTTTGTATCAAACAGCCTGCTCCTCATTGCAACCGGCTTGCTATTTTTCTTTTACCTTTCTATACCTAAAACAGAGAAAGAAAAACAGCCTTCAGCGTTATCTTTTTTCCAGCAGTATAGGGAGGATTTCATTGAGGGATACAATGCCGTTAAAAACCAGCGGACGCTGCTTGCAATCCTTGCCGGTATCATTGCCATAAATGTACTGGCAACAATGGGGCTTGCCATGCTGCCCGTTATTTCGAAGTCACCGGCTGAATACGGCTTCTGGCTGGCAGCTATGTCCGGCGGCACTTTGACCGGAACCCTGCTTGCTAGCCGGCTGGAACACTTGCCGCTTAACCGGATCATGCCTGCTGTCTCCTTTATTGCTGGTATCAGCTGGCTGCTCGCTTTTGTCACAAGCGGTCTGTTTATCATTCCATATGTGTTTTTCTTCTCATCATGGATTGGGATTGGGATTCTCAGTATTTATATTCAAACTTTGATTCAGGTTAACCTCCCGGAAGACTATATCGGAATCGGCTTTGCCTTTTTATCATCGCTGTTAGGGTCACTCAGTCCTATCGGGTATGTTCTTGGAGGATTGCTCGGAGAATTCAGTTCGGGGATGCTGACACTTCATATTGCAGGTAGCGGATATTTTGTATTTGCCCTCTACTTTTTTCTGCATCCCTCTTTGCGGCGTCTTGACCTGCCCCTGAGTGTAAAACTTGATTAGACATAATTCATCCGCAGGCCGGCCTGCGGATGTTTGTTTTTGCTATTATCATTTTCCAGGTTTTTCATAATAAACAACCGTGGCCCCTTCATTCAGTTTTTTCTTCACGCCCGTCTTTGAGTAGCCCATTTTTTCATATAAATAGCAGTTCCGCTCTTCTTCCAGGATTGTTGCCAGTTCCCAGCTGCCTGCCTGCGGGAATAATTCCTCCGTTAACCGAATCGCGTGCTGGGCGATTCCCTTTCCCTGATAGTCAGGGTGAATGAACATCGGGCTGATCCGGAATCTCCTGTCATTTTTCCATACAATGCATATTGCACCGGCTAAACGACGGTTGGCAACAATTTTATAAAAGCTTCCGTCAGGGTGATGGATTCTTTCAAGGACCCTTTCAATCGTTTCATTAGCCGGGTTTGTATGGACATCCTTATATTTTTCCAGTAACGGCTTAAAGGCTTTTACTTGTATGTCGAAAATATCTTGTGCATCTTGATCTATTGCTTTTTGCAGCTGTATATCCACTTTGCATCACCGCCCGCCAGCTATTGCCGCAAACTGATTAAACGATTATCACCCGAGTATGAAGATTTGACTTTTTCATAAATTGGGTTTTTGATTTCATCATAGCCGAGCAAGTCTTCAGAAAACAACATGATATAGCCTTCCAATGGATCATCGGAGTTTATTTTTCTCAGTGCATTTGCAAATTTTTCGAAATGGCCGCCGGATGAACTCCTCTTGTTTGCCTGCCGCTCTGCTTTTTCTGCATATTCCAGGGCAAGCTGCGGGTTCTCGAGCAAAAGCAACTCGGACAGTAACAACATGTCTGATTGATCCGGCGCTGAATCATCTGTCATGTTTTTCTGAAGCCTGTCAATCGCATCATTAAACTTTTGCTGTTTAATATAAACATGTATCAAACTTTCAGATGCCTTGCTGTCCGGAGCAATGCTGACGGCTTCTTTCAATAGTATTTCAGCCTGGAGATAGTCATCGTTCTTTTGGGCTGCCGCCACTTTTTCCAAAAGGCTGCCGGCACGCCGGCGCCGGTCCATATAAGAGTTTTCGAATTCTTTCATCGTTGATCCGGTTACCTTCTCGAAGGCAGAACTGAAATCATTCTCCTTCACAGACAGCAGGAGATTTGCGATTACACCGTTCCCATGCAGGTGGAGAAGCTCTTCCACCGCATAGTAGCTTTGTAAATACGGATTATAGATTCCGCCTCTTGCCTGATGGAATTGCTGATTCGTTTCGATCAGGCTGAGATCCATGCCCCTGTTATGCTTGATATCCATATATCCGGCCCAGGTGCTGGCTGCTTCCGCAACGCCTTCATAGATCCATTGCGGAATCGTCTTAGAAGGTACATCGTTAGCCTCCATAAACAAATCTGTCCGGTAGTGAATGTATTCATGTGCAAACATTTCCTCGAACTGCCAGGCGCTTTTCAGCTTCGAACTGAGGATATGGATGGAGTCATCACTTGCCTTATAATATCCCCCTACATCAGACAGATAAGTATTCGATTGAAGGGTTTCACTTGAATCATAGACGACAACCGTAAGTGTGTCTGCCCTTTGTGAGCCGAATAATGCATCCGCTTCTGCCTTCATTTCAGGATAATAATTTTTAATTTCTTTTACAGTTTCCTCATCATCAGCCGGATAATAAATGGTTAACCCCTGATATGTAACAGCTGAAAGGCCTTTTCGATAGTCATCCTGACCGAAGCCATTGACTAAAAAAGCCGCTTTCTCCTTTGCTCCAAAATCCTGTCCCATTACCTCTTTAACAAGCATTGCATTCATGATAGAGAGACCGCTGATATAGAGGATCAAAAATAATGAGCTCAGGAAAAGCACTGCCGACCCGGTTTTGCCTCTTATCCGGAGAAACTTTACATGCCCTCTAAACAATCCGGCAAGCCCAAATGATAAACCGGCAAGTAAAAAAAGAAGGATCACAAAGGCTGCCCCCATGATTTTTTCTTCATTGTTCAGATCCAGAATGAAATATGATACTGCTGCCAGTAACACGAAGAACAGAAAAAGCCTCAGGATAATATTTACGAATGACTTCATATCGAACCCCGCAATCCTGTCTTTTCTATTTAAAGAATGGTATGGAATAAAACGTGTTGTGCATGCTACCATTTTACCAGAATACGGCATATTTTTTGAGGCCCTTTTACCAAATTTTCCAACTTTTATGCATATCCTCTTCTTTCCTGCTCCTATTCCTTATTTACGAACCGAAATAAAACACTCCGATTCTACTCTGAGCAGACATTCTTCATATGTTTAATCCATTTTTTTTTGTTCAGTCATCAGGAAAAATCAGCTTTCCCATATAATACTCATCAACATATCGGCCCCCGATAAACAGTGAGTCCCGTTTTGTTCCCTCTATTTCGAATCCTATTTTTTTATACAGGGCGACACCTGCTTCATTCTGGGTTACGGCAGTCAACTCAAGACGATGGATACCGTGATCAACTGCCCACTTCTCCATTTCCTTGAACAGCTCAGTCCCGATCCCAATTCCTCTATATTCTTTTAAAACTCCAGCAACAAGGTATGCTGAATGTTTGTTCCTTTTTGCATTTCCGCCGAAAGCCATAACGTAACCCGCCAACTTATTGTTTACCTCAGCTAGGAGTATCGTCGAGTTCTCACTTTGTTTCATCGCTTCGATTCGGTTGCGCTGATCAGCCGCTGTGATTGTCCTTTCGCCCTCTTCCCAGAGCATGAAGTCGGAGGTTCTTTCAACTTCCGCTGTCAGGTTTAGGAATGCTTCGGTGTCTGAAGCGTTTATTTCTCTGATAATCAAAAAGTTTTCCTCCCATAAATCAATTAATTGTGCTGCTCATTTGCTTTTTGTACAGTAAACATTCCGTCTTCCCCTCCGATTAAATTTTAAAACAAAAAGCTTAGTCACTGCTTTATAGCCGGTAATTCATGTAGTGTTTTAATATTTTCCTTCATATGCACGTCTTGTTTCATTCCCACCATGGCAGAAAGGATTCCTGGCGTCTGGATGATGTCCGATAACGCTTTTCGTGAACTTACTCCATCTTCGAAAACCTTACCTAAATGAAAAGGAGCACTCGTGGTGACAAAAATGCCTTGCTGTTCTGCAGACTGAAATAACGTATAGCTTTTTCCTTTCACCTTTTGATTTGCCAGATTCCCCGCTTCCTGTTTGAAATGATTATATGGAGTTTGCAAAAACTTAAAGTGGTGGCTTTCACCCGCAACAGACCGTGCGGTTTCCACTACTTTCTCCAACGAAATATAACCGGGATTACCTTCATGCAGGAGGAACGCGTCCCAGGCAGCCATTCCATAGAAACGGATTCTCTTTTTCTCAATTTGAATTTCAAAAAAGGAGAATAAAGCCTGTAACTTTTTATAAAAAGATTCAGCACCCAGTGTCATCATCGAAATCTCCGGATTATGAAGATAATAGATATCAATCGTTTCTAAGTTAAGATGCTTCCTGCTTTGTTCTATTGCAAACTGGAAGTAATCCGGGGCCAGCACATGACGGTGATGATCAACACTGTTTACATCAGCAGGGGAAATTATGTTCTGTTTATAGAGAATTTTCTCCAAATAGTCTTTTGGCACCAGCTTTGCATCAATGTCCCCCGGAATGATTCCGGCCTTGGTGGAGATGATAATCTGTTCTCTTTTCAGCTGTCCTGAATCAACAAGCAACATGTTTAAGACAGCTCCAATATCGCGTTCTGACTTCATTCCCCGGTAGTTCAATGCGGTATCAATCATGTTAATTCCATTCATCAAACCGAATGATAATGATTTCCGGTACAGAGCCGAATCAGACTCCGTCATATCCCCAAGATGTGTTCCCATCGCAATTGGAGGGACTTGAAACCATGGTGTTTGACGCATTAACACCCTATGCCTTTTGTTACTAAAGTAACTCCTTGTCCCACTTTTCTCAGCAAAGCCCTTAATCATTATATTTCCCCCCCAGACTATTTTCGCTCCTTAATTGTATACAAAGAATTCCTCGCAAAATAGACTGAATATTATATATGGGGTATGATAAAATGGTTATATAAGGAAAGGACCCGCCAACATAGCTGGCGGATCCTTTTTTCAAGTAATCTCATGTTCACAACTCTTCATCATCATACGAAAACCGATCGATTGCTTGTATAACATCCCTCAGTACATCTATTGATTTATAAGGATCATTGCTATGATCAAGTGAATGGTTTGCCTCAGGGACCAACACAGTCTTAAGTTCTTGCACTTCACTAACTCGATTGTAACGCTCTTTAGAATAGTGAGGATCCCTGTCTCCAATAACAAGAAGCCCTCCCTGTTGTTTATGGGCACTCAGATAATTAAAGACAAGATCTTCTTTCAAAAGAGGAGTCAGCCATACAGCTTTGGCATTCTGGATTTCGCTCCGAGTTTGTAGTTCACTGACAAGAGCTGCAGTTCCAATCGATTTAGCAATTAAAAATACTTTTTGGTTCGTTTCTGAATCCAAAAGTTGGTCCAGAGCAGTTTTAACAGTTTCTTGCACGAACCGGATCTGTTCGCTGCGCTCCAATTGAACAAATGAGTCCAGATCATATTTATAATTAAGATGAAGAATATCATATTTCTTATTTAAGAATAAAGAAGTTACATAGTAAAACAGTGGATGGTCCGTTGTATATCCTAACCCTGGAAGCATAACACATAATCTATTATTGCTTTCGCCCGTTTGAATCGATGTATAGGGAATTATTTGGTTCCTGATGCCTTTAACTTGACCGTATGTGATTTCCATACGCTGCACCTCTTTTCAATCCTCATTCCACACCACTCTCCAAAATCGAAAACGCCCCTCCATCACAATCAATCTCCGCCAGCGCACCGTAAGGCAAAATAATTTTCGGCTCGGTATGGCCAAAGTTCAAGTTATATAAAATCGGCAAGCCCTCTAAATCATATTCTTTCATAACCTGCAGGATTTCCTGTTTGTATTCTTCGTAATACATTTCATCCTGAGGCTTGCCAAAAATGATTCCTTTCACGTTTTGCAATATCCCTTGCGCCGCATAATTGCGGAGCCAGTATGTGATGTACTCGGGCTTCGGCTTCTCTTCCGATGTTTCAAAAAAGAGGATACTTTCATTCCAGTATTCTCTGGCCGGCCAGATTTCTGTTTCTTTGGCAAACTCCAGCACCTCGATACATCCGCCCATCAAACGTCCCTGAATGCTCCCCGAACCCTGCAGGACTTCATAACCGGAATTCTTGTTCATTGAACGCCGCTGGCTTTTATTTCCTTCCTCCCATCTTAAGTGCTCGCTGGTCCACTCTTCCGCCGGCTTGATTTCTCCAATGATGTCATTTGAAAAGAAGGTCCGTTTCACCATTTCAATCGTGTACGGATCCATTTCCACATTTTCAGCGAAATCGACCATCACAGCCGGACCATAAAAGGAGGAAACGCCCGCTTTAAGGCAAAACAGGTGAGAAATCGTATTGTCTGAATAGCCGACAAAAATTTTCGGATTGTCGCGGATCACATCAAAATCGATATAAGGGAGCAGCCGAATGCTGTCACTCCCGCCGATATTGGCAAAAATCGCTTTTACCTTTTCATCCCTGAAAGCTGTCATCAAATCTTCAGCTCTGGCTTGCGGATTCTGGTATAAATATTCTGCGCCTTTCAGGCTGTTCGGCATCGGCACAACGTTAAGGCCAAAAACGTTCTCCAGCCTCTCCACACCCTGTTCATAACGCCACCGCAAATCCGGTTCCCCTGCACCGCCCCAGGAAGGGCTTACGGTTGCAACCGTGTCACCCGGCTGCAATTTTTTAGGTTTGATTAGCATATGTATTCCCCCTTTGCCGCGCCTGCCCCCGTCGCTTTAAATCGCCGGGGGCAGGCACCAACTGCTCTACATTCAATCCACACTACTCTTCAACATCTGATTCTGCTCATATCTCTCAATGCCCAATTGGATCAGCCGATCAATAAGCTCTGGATAGGAAAGTCCGCTTATCTCCCACAGTTTTGGATACATGCTGATTTTTGTGAAGCCGGGCAGCGTGTTCACTTCATTGATGATCAGCTGGCCATCTTCCGTCAGAAAAAAATCCACTCTTGCCATTCCCTGACATTCCAGAACTTTAAAAGTTTCGATAGCGGTCTTTTTAATTTCATCAATCTGTTCATCATTTAACTTTGCCGGCATTTCCAGGATAGCGCCATTTTCATCAATGTACTTTGTATCATACGAATAGAAATCTCCCTGCGGAAGGATTTCACCCGGCAATGAAGCTTCCGGCTCATCATTCCCCAATACTGCACATTCAATTTCACGGCCTTTTACCGCTTTTTCAATCAAAATCTTATGATCATAAGAAAAAGCTTCTTCTACCGCTTTGTTGAACCCTTCTTCGTCGTACACTTTACTGACGCCTACGGAAGACCCCTGGCTGGCAGGCTTTACGAAACACGGCAGACCCAGTGTTTCTTTCACTTCTTCAAAGCTGATGGCCTGACGGGAACTTCTCCGGTACGTCAGGGAATCGGCGACATTAATACCGGCACTCTTAAGCAATTTTTTTGCTATATCTTTATCCATGCAAACAGCCGATCCTAACACATCCGCTCCAACGTAAGGGATATTGGCAATGCGAAGCATCCCCTGGATACTGCCGTCTTCACCGAGAGTCCCGTGGACAATCGGAAATATCACGTCCAGCTGCTCAATGGGATTGGAACGGGTTACATTCAAAACTTGCCGGTCCTCTTCTCCCGGAATAACAGCAATCGATTGGTCGGACTTGTTCAGCTGGATAAGTTTCGGGTTTTCCTCGTTTATGAGATATTTTGAACTGTCATTCAAATGCCATTTTCCCTCTTTATCAATCCCGAGCAGCGTAACATCATATTTGTCCTTATCAATCGCATCCACAATGTTTTTGGCCGACTGAAGTGATACCTCGTGCTCAGCCGACTTACCGCCAAAAACCAGGCCTACTCTAAGTTTCTTACTCAAATCGTATCCCTCCGATAACTGAAGTTGTAACTTTATACTGATTGTATTCCGTCCTGGAAAAACGCAACACTTAATCCTTTTCGATTCTTCCCCCTGCAGTTCCTTTTTTCCATATATCAAGGTTTATTCCGATTTAATTTTCAGGCATCGACATCGAACGTTAAATCGGCCTTAATTAATCACGGCAGTTTATCATAGCAAGCGCTCACCATTCTGTCTTAAGCAGCGAAAACACCAGACCATCATGGGATTGATTATTCTGAAACAGATATCCCCTGAGAATCCCTTCTTCCTTAAAGCCCAGGCGCTTTAATAACTGGATAGATGTCTTGTTTTCGGTAAACGTTACAGCACCCATTCTGAATAAGTCCAGCTCTTCAAAAGCGTAGCGCAACACTTCTTTGACAGCTTCCGTTGTAATCCCCTTATTCCAGTGTGAAGGATGCAATTCATAGCCGATTTCAGCCCTCTTGCCCCGAACGTGGAGATTATTCAATCCGACTGTTCCGGCAAAATCTTCTGTATCTTTTAGCAAGATCCCCCATCTTACCGCCCTCTTATTTTCAAAATTCGTACGGAAAGATTCGATTATCCGGGCAGCTTCCTCCAAATTTTTTAAACTTTCCATTCCGTAGTATTTAGTGACTTCATCGCGCGACATAATGTCATAAAACCCGGGAATGTGTTCCTCTCCCAATTGAACAAGTTTCAGCCTTTTTGTTTCCAATTCCGGAAATCCCATTTCCTTTCCCCCTATCTACTGACGTAAACCCTGTAATTCTTTACATTCAACGATAAGCTCTGGGTAAAATAACAACCATAGTCTAAACACAGGAGTGATTACATGAAAGATAACAACAACAAGCAGCAGCAAAAAGAGCCCCGGGAAAATGAAGGCTTGCCAAATGCCCAAAACACCGGGCAGGATAAAAAGGAAAAAATCCATTCTGAAAAAATGCGCTATGAATTCGCTGACGAAATTTATGAGTAGGATGTTTTGCTGGTGCCGTTGACGGTGGGTGGTCCCGGTGTTTTAACGCACCGGGGCCAGGCACCCAATACGCTATGCCCCATGGAGCCCGGCATAATACCCTCTCTTCCCAATCAACTCCTCATGTGTCCCTTTCTCAACAATCTCTCCATCCGCAAGGAAAAGGATGAGATCCGCTTTGCGAATGGTGTTCAGCCGATGGGCGATGACGAACGTTGTCCTGTCTTTCATCAACAGATCAAGTGCTTCCTGGATTTTTAGTTCCGTTATGGTATCGATGCTGCTCGTCGCCTCATCAAGAATAAGGATGGCAGGATCGGCAAGGATCGCCCTGGCGATGGAAAGCAATTGCCGCTGGCCCTGGCTGATGCCGCTGCCGTCCTGTTTTAACACGGTATCGTATCCTTCCGGAAGCTTTCTGATGAATGAATGGGCATTTGCCTGCTTTGCCGCTGCCACAATCTCCTCGTCACTGGCATCCAGCCTGCCGAACCTGATATTGTCCTTGATGGTCCCTTCGAAAAGAAATGTATCCTGGAGCACAAATGCCATTTGTTTACGGACACTTTCATGTTTTACTTCAGATATATCCTGGCCGTCGATCAAAATCTTACCGCTGCCAGGGTCATAAAATCTGAACAATAAATTAAGGATCGTCGATTTGCCGGCACCCGTCGGTCCGACAAGTGCCGCTGTTTCCCCCGGTGAAACCGTGAAACTGATGTCTGTTACCGTATCGCCATCGTCATCTTTTTCATAGGAAAACGAGACATCGTCAAACCGGACTTCACCTTTTATCTCACCGAATTCTTTTCCTTCAGACTCACGCTTTGCCTCTTCTTTCTCGTCCAAGATGTCAAACACCCTGTCCGCTCCGGCAATGGCCGAAAGCAATGTGTTAAACTGGTTGGCCAGGTCGTTAAGCGGACGTGTGAATTGCCGTGAGTATTCGGTGAATACAATAATGGTCCCGATTGAAATTGCTCCTTTCATTGCAAGCAGGCCGCCAATTGCCGCAATCAATGCGAAACTCAAATGATTAAGTGTATTCATCACTTTCGGAATGAATCCTGAGAAGGCCTGGGCCCAGAAGGCCGAACGCCTCAGTTTTTCATTTTTGATTTTGAACTCCTCAATGATTTCGTTTTCCCTGGAAAACGTTTTGACAATACACTGCCCGGAGATTGTCTCTTCGATAAAACCGTTCATGTCACCAAGGTTACGCTGTTGTTCTTTAAAAAGCTTTCCGGTCCGGTTCGTGATCCACTTCAGACCGAAAAACATCGCCGGCACGACAAGAATGGTGATGAAGGTGAGCAAAGGACTGAGCCAGAGCATGACCGCAATCGTGCCGATAAGGGTCAGCAGGCTTGAGAAAATTTGAATAACCGAGCTGTTCAGTGTTGAGCTGACATTTTCAATATCATTTGTCACCCGGCTCATCAGTTCGCCATGCTTCCTTTTATCAAAAAAGGCAACAGGGAGGCGATGGAGGTGGCGGAACAATTTGTCACGCATCGCAAAAACGGTATTTTGGGCAATGCCGACCATCCAATAATTTTGCAGGAAGAGCGTCACTGAGTGCAGTAAATAAATGGCGACAAGCAGCACCAGCATAAAACCAAGGCCGCTTATATCCTGGTTGACCAGAAAATCATCCACTGCTTTACCGACAAAAAATGGCCCGGCAAGTGCCAGCGCCGAACTGCCTGCGACCATCAGGAGCACAAGCAGAAACAGCCCTTTTTCAACAGCCAGAAAGCGCCATATCCTTTTGAGCGTTTCGAATCGTTTGCTTTTGTTACTCAACGGGGCTGCATCTTCCTGATTTTGGGCATCGATGTTTGCCAGGTTGATTTTCTTATATTGGAAAGGCTTGATCAGTTCCTTGAACATGATACTTCATCCCCTTCCCAGTTTTGAGACAGAACGATTTTTCGGTACAGGTGCGATTCCTCCATTAGCTGGCGGTGATTCCCTGCGCCTGCGATTTCCCCGTCTTCCAAAAGGATGATGCGGTCCGCCTTCATTGCCGTATTGATTTTTTGCGTAATAATCAGGGTTGTACAATGATCGTTTGCAATTGCTTGCAGCAGCCTTGCCTCTGTTCGCATGTCCAGTGCACTGGTGCTGTCATCAAGTAAAAGGATCTTTGGCTTGCGGACTAACGCCCTTGCAATCGACAGCCGCTGCTTTTGACCGCCCGAGAGATTTACACCCTTTTGGCCAATTTTCGTCTCATACTGACCCGGCAATTTTTCGATTGTGCCGTGAATCTGGGCGTCCCGTGCTGCATTAATGATATCCGTCATGGACGCATCCGCATTTCCCCATTTTATATTTTCTTTAACTGAGCCGCTGAACAGTATGGCTTCCTGCGGCACAAAACCAATGGCCCGGCGCAGGATGCCGGTATCTATTTCACGCACGCCCCTGCCGTCGATCCGGACCTCGCCCGCATCTGCATCATACAGGCGGGGAATCAATTGAAAAAGAGACGTCTTTCCGGAGCCTGTTTCACCAAGAAACGCAACAGTCTCACCCGGATCCACTGAAAAGGAAATGTTAGTAAGCACGGATGCATCAGTTCCCGGATAACGGAAGGACACCTCATCAAATTCCACTTTCCCTTCCCGTATCTTTCCTGACAGGTCGCCAACCTCTGTCTTAGTTTCATCCACTTCTGCATCGAACACGTCTGAAATCCGGCGAGCTGATGCTTTGGCCCGCGAAATCACCATCAATATCCAGGTCATGACTGAGAGTGCGGACGTCATCCGTGTTCCGTAATTTATGATAGCGACAACTTCACCAACACTTGCACCTCCCGTATCGACCTTGATGCTTCCAAACCAGAGCACGACGAGCACACTTAGATTCATCACAAGGAGCAATACCGGCATCGTAAATTCAATAAGGCGCAGCGCAGCAATCGTCCGGTCCCTCAGCCGTTCGTTCACTTCTTCAAACCGCCCGATTTCATGCGGCCCTCTTACAAAAGCTTTGATGAGCCTCATGCCGGATAGATTCTCACGCATCACGTTGTTGACCGCATCGAGCCGCTCTTGTACAGAGGTGAACAGCTTGCCGGCCCTGTTTAAAGCCCACACAAGGAATAAGAATAATATCGGGATTGTGATAACTAAGATTAGTGCCAGCTGCACATCTACCAGAAGGGACATGATCACGCCGCCAAACAGCAGCAGCGGTGCCCGCAACATGATGCGGACTCCCATAAACACTGTATTTTGCACCTGGGTGACATCATTCGTCATCCTTGTTATCAACGATGCATTCGAAAACTTCTGCAAGTTATTGAAGGAAAAAGACTGCAGCTTCTCCATCAAGCCCACCCTGACATCGTATCCGAAACTCTGGCTGACATGCGAAGCAAAGAACGAGTTCGTGATGCCAGCAGCAAAGGACAGCAGCGAAATACCGATCATGACACCACCCCATAACAAGACACGATCCAGGTCATTTTTCATGATCCCCTCATCTATGATGGCTGCCATCAACAACGGCTGAACAAGTTCGACTGCCAGTTCCGTCAGCATTAAAAACACCGCCGCCCCGATCGGGAGTCGGTAAGGTTTCAAGTACGAAAAGAGCTTCCCCATATGTATCCCCCAGTGGACTGTGCCTGACCATATAAGGGTAAGGCACTTTTATATGTTCTATCATACCTTTTTACGATGAAATTGTTTAATAATTCATTATTTTTGTCAGTCACTGCTGCATAATAAATCAGTATATGAGATTTGTACTGAAGCAATTACATAACAGAAAGAAGAGACTCTCTTATAGTGGAAGCCCTCCTCCGGCAAACGGAAGGGGCTGGAAGGATACGGTGCCCGTCTATCCCGGCGGGGAAGTGGAGGTTCTTATCACGTTTGATTATAGGGGGATCTTCATGTATCACTGCCATATACTTGATCACGAAGATGCAGGGATGGCGGGACAGATAAAAGTGGAGGAGTAGACTTCTGGACGTTCTGGCCCACTTAAGGCCGGAACGTCCTTTTCCTCTCTGACTTCCCGGCCTTAGCTTCAAGCCTCACCCTATGCACAATTTCTCCATAAAATCGGGTTATACTAAAACCAGGATAATTAAAAGGAGTGATTTTAAGTGGGTATTGTATTTATCGTTCTCGTGATAGCAGCCGTTTATTATTTCACCAAATCAGGAGGAGGCATAAATTTCGAGAAAAAGGCCGGTCAATCGTCCCTTGATATATTGAATGAACGTTATGCACGCGGAGAAATTGATGAAGAAGAGTATGAAAAGAAGAAAAGGATTTTGACAGAAGCTTAATTTCCAGTGCCCTGCCGCCATTTGGCAGGGCATTGCTTCGACTTCATTTCTCTCTGAGACATTCCTCTCAGGGCTCTGCAAAATTGGATGCCGGGCGCCGATTTCAGAATGAAGCTTAACAAAAACCTTATAGGCATGGCAGGCTGAAGTCAGTGCCTTTATTTCAATCATTCAGCTGAATATGGGCACTGAATCTTGGTTCAGGACCTGTAATGTAGGGCTCCCTCTAATTATAGGCAGGGAAAACGAATTTCCGTGCCTATATTTTACCCTCAGGGCTGATTATAGGCACAGGACTCCGCTTTAAAGCTATTTGGCTGCGGCATCTTCTGTTTCCAGTGAATCCCTCTTTTTGCCCAAAATTAAATGGACAAATCCATAAACTGACGAAAAGAGCAGCAAGCCCCCCGATAGAATGTAAACAAGACGAACACCAATAAGATCAGTCAGTGCGCCAATTCCTAAGATGGAAAATATAAAGATAAACTGGACGAGCGCAGATCGTGCGGCAAGTATTTTGGCAAGAGTGTTTTCATCGGTGCTGTTTTGAAACATTGTTTCCTGGGCAAGATCCCTCAGTTGATAAGACGGCCCCATCAGGATAACCAATAATAAAGCAACAAAGGGGTTTGAAAATAAAGCCATATAAGAACGTCAAGATGCCAAAAATGAATGAACCTACAAGCATGTAACCGGCCAAACGCCCTTGCATAACTTTCGAAAGGCGATAAATCAAAATTCCTCCCGCTATGGTTCCAAAATAATACCCGCCGTTAATGTAACCCCACCACGCTTCACCCTTACCGAGAGCTTGTTCTGCGTATGTTAGCGTAACGGCACCAATCCAAATCGTTCCCACCCATGCTTCCATTAAATCCATCATAATCAAAATCCGCAGTCCCTTATGTTTAAAGAGATACTTCCATCCGATTGTCAAACGTTCCATCATTCCGGCAGTTTCCTTAATGTCAGGCGAGCTGTTTGTTTTGAATAGCAATAAACTGAAGACTGAAATCGCAAGGAAGAAAATCGTAATGATAAGAGTGAGTGGTATCCCGAGAAATGCCAGAATCACACCGCCAAACGTCCAGCCTGCAAATAAAAATGTCTGGTCAACAGTTGAGATGAGACTGTTTGCTTTCACTCTTAATTTTGCAGGTATAACCACTTTGACCAGTGAGCTCTTGATTGGTACAAAAAATCCGTTAAAAAAAGAGATTAAACTCAACAGAATAAAAACTGCCGTCGTCATCACGCCAGTCAGCTTTTGAAGCAGCAAGAAAAACATTCCGATAAGCAAGACCACTTGCAGCAGCTGTGACAGTTTTAATATATCCCGAAGTTTATACCGGTCAGAAATTGACGGCAGCACGACATGACTCACCATGCGTGAAATGACGCTTACGAGCGTTACTGCCGCCGACAAGGCCGTAGAACCGGTTTCATTAAAAAGATGCAGGACCACAGCCATAGTATATAGGGCAAAACCAAGATTTGTTGAAGTTTGACTTACTAGAAGCGCATAAAAAGATTTGTTCAATTTTTGTCTCCTCTTTGTTTACCGATAAGCGATGTTTCCGTCAATATGTACATTGAACTTAGGCCAGACTGAATTCCATTTTTTACGTGAAGTCCGTTTTGTATAGAGTTCGAGCCTCTCAGGACTCTCCATAAAAAATGGAGTCGGCTTAACGTCTAAGTTCACAGCATCCCTCAGTCCGTGCGGGGCCTCCAGCATTACTCAGTTATTGTCAGCACGTTTCACTCCAAGGGAAGTAGCGGTCTCCGGAAATTTTGAGATGGCATCGACTGAAGACTTATAAGGCGGAAAGCCGTTAACCAAATGCATCCTTGCCTCATTTTTTACTGATCAGTGCTCACCCGGGTGAATCATTTCCAACCTCTTCTCAAGCTTCTTTTCTTGGGAACTTTTGATATTTGTTGGATCAAAGTAGATGACATCAATGTCAGGCAGTTTTGTTCTTTCCCCGAAACCATGCTGCATATCCCAAATTTTCGAACGGACAAATCCGGCACATATCCACCAATCGGATAATTCTAATTTTTTTGCAGCATACAACATATCCATCATCCACATATCATTCTCTATGAACCTAATTAAGTCTTGCTCACTTTTTATCGTCACTGTTTTACAGTCCAAACCGTACTTTAATAATTCTTGCAGTTTCTTCAGCTCTTAATTTTGTATTATCAATTCTTAAATAGGTATCCCTTCGTATTTCCCCTTCTTCGGAATTCAACCTATATTTTAGCATGCTTGATTTCAATTCATTTTCAGACCACTCAACATCTCTTTTCGTTGGCTTCTGTTGTAACCTATGCCCGCTTTTGTTGCGCTTAAGCCTTTCCTGAAGACTGGCTTCAAGTTCCACCAGGTAAACCGTGCCGCCCTTTTCCTCAAAAGTGCTGCACAGCTTAGCTACATAATCCCAGTCTTCCTGCTGATCGAATGCCCATACGTATGTGAAAATCAAGCCATACAAACTGCTATTAGAAACAGCCTCAAAAATCTCTTGCCGGAACAGGTTAACAAGGCGTTTTCCTTCCGCGGTTCCATAACTGAAAAAGGGAGTGACAAATTCGATTGCCATGTGATTATGAAAAAGTTTGAGCTCCGTCATTTTCTCCAGTTCTTCCCCGACAGTCATTTTCCCAACTGCCTGGGGACCGAACAACAGGACGAGTTTCATAGAGTCTCTCCCCCTTTCTTCAAAATTCTATTATTAATCATTCATTCTTTCTTTGATTCGTTTGATCACCGTCTCGTAATATGAAACTGGATGGGGGACAAAC
Source organism: Bacillus marinisedimentorum (assembly GCF_001644195.2). Taxonomy (NCBI): domain Bacteria; kingdom Bacillati; phylum Bacillota; class Bacilli; order Caryophanales; family Bacillaceae; genus Bacillus; species Bacillus marinisedimentorum. The sequence goes on from NZ_LWBL02000010.1 coordinate 35,199, forward strand.
TCATCCCTGCCAGCCATTTTATCAATCGAAGCTTTGTTGCCATCCGTTTTATTTTCAAACCCCTCGATCCGGATAGCTTGCCTTTTTCCCGACCATAATTCCGCAAACTCGTTCAAATCAGCCTTCACCATGCCGGAGACTTCTTCCCGCTGCAGGATAAAGTCATCAAGAGAATGATCACTTTGATATAAGAAAACATTAGCCAGTTCTTTGTCTATGAAGTTCTTTTTCGTTACACAGTATTCAATGACCCCAAGCGGTATCAGCTCATGAAAAGATAGATCGATTCCGATTTCTTCTTCAATCTCCCTTACGCCGTCGCGGACGGTTTCATCAGCTGACAGATGACCTGCAGCCGTTATGTCCAACAGATTTGGGTAGTCCTTTTTCGTCTCGCTCCGGATTTGCAGAAAAACGATGTCCCTGTCATTTTCCCTGCCGACAAACCAGCACTGGAACGCTTCATGCCAGTAGCCGATGCGGTGCACTTCCGTACGCGAGGCAACACCGATCTGATTTCGGTAACGGTCAAATATTTTCAACTGTTCTTGTTCCATATCGTTCTCCTGACTTTTAAATAATTTTTTTCAATTCTCTTTGAAGATATGACTCAGCTCAATCCACACTCTTGCAAGGTTGGCTTGTTGATTGTCTTTTCAGCTAATCTCAGTATCCAGCTTATCTTCATATGACTCAGCCGGCTGGCCGGAATTGCTTACCGGGATATAGCTCGTTCTTGCCCAAGGCAGTTTACTGTTCATTGCACCCCGCTTTTTCAGACTTTTTCATTTGACTAAATCTTGTACTTAAAAAAACCATAAACCCGCCTGCCAGAAATGCAAGAAAATAGAAAGGTTCTATACCGAGATCTACTCCTTTCGGTACCGACCGTTCAAACGAAACCGCAAAAAGTAATGCTCCAGTAATGACGCCTAATCCGGTAATGAAAAGACTCCACTTTAATAATCGTTTCACCGTACCCTCCCCTGACATATTTCCATGCAGTAAATTCCTTACGTATTTTCTATTTCTTTCCTGGCTGCTGTTTCTCCTTTTTTTAAATAAAAGGCTCTGTTAAATAACTCTGTTGATATTTGAACAAAGCGAACAACCGTTCTATAATTAGATAAAATAATTAGAACGGGTGAATGCGAATGGCTTTGGTTGAAATAATCAATGAAATTAATAAACTAAGTGAAGCAGACCAATATCGTCTAAAAGAGTTTTTTTTTACAGAATCTCCGAACGTGAAAGCCCACTCCTTTAGGTGTGGGATGGGAGTGAGGTCAAATACGGAGTACCCCTTATAAACCGAAGGTTTGGGGTGCTTCAAGTATTTGAAAATCCTGGATTTCTTTTTTGTGAATCGGTGCAGTTTATTATGTGAACTGATACAATTTTTATATGAATGAATATAGAAGAACCAAAACAACCGTTTCATTATTAAATTATCATTTTTTTCTGTCCTCGTTATAGAAGAAAGATTTTTCAACGGACAGATGTAGAAAAGCGGTTCAAAGAATTGGTGCTGGAAGTATGCGATGAATTTGGAAATAAAAATTGTAGCTATTGAGTGTGATAAAGATCATACGCATATGTTTCTTAATGTACTGCCTAAATTAAGTCCTTCGGACATTATGGCAAACATCAAAGGCTACACTTCAAAAATACTAAGAGAGGAATTTGCACATCTGCAACATTTGCCGAGTCTTTGGACACGTTCCTACTTTGTATCTACCGCTGGGAATGTATCAAGCGAAACCATTAAGTGTTAGGATTAGAACATTATCTCTTCATATCAGATGGCAAGGAACGAGTTAAAGGGCTTTATCACATCCAAAATGCAAATAATTATCACAGTCGTCTTAAAGGCTGGATTGACCGTTTTAATGGTGTGGCAACTATATACCTCGACCATTATTTGAGTTGGTTTCAATAGATATTATTAAACATCGGAATGATAATACAACTGTAAGTAAAATGGTGGTTGATGGCTGCCCGTTCTCAATAAATACTACTTATGATAAGCTCAGATTAGCAGATTGTCGTTTTGAACTCGATTATTAAAATAACCAAGGCTTGAAGTAGGATGATTTTATGACCAATAATAGGAAAGCCCAATTAGAAAAGTTACTGAAGAAAAATAAAGTGAAACAAGCTAAGAGACAGCTTATTGATGACTTAATAAAGTACCATGATATAGATATTTCGGATAAGGAATTTGTGGATTATCAAACATCACAGGAAGTGCATAAAAGGGTTTATGAGCGAATTAGAACTGATGAAATCAATTCTTTCAAATTCCCCTATGACGAAAAAACACTCAAGTCTAAGATTGAACTTATCTTTGATTATTATAAGAATTATGGAGAAGAAATAGTTTTGTTTTATCCTTCTACATCTACATTCAGATTTTACTTTAGGAGCAGTAATCAACTCTACCTTGATTATCCTCTTGCCACAACACTACGATTATCTGAAAGTAAAGATATTATTATGAACCTGATGTTAGAAATGCATGATGATTTGGTTGTTGTTTCCGAAGAATTTAATTTTGGATTTGTTCTAAGTGAAGATGAATATTCATATGTAACAATCGAATATTGGGGGAAATAGAAAAAGGACCATAAAATCAGGTCCTTTCTTTTATTTCAGAAAATCAACATCATTATTTAAAGAGCCAAATAAAAATACGGAAAACTTTCCCGGGGAATCTTCCTTTAAAAAATGCTTTTTTTTTAACGTGAATTGGAAACTACACTAAAGAAGAGAGGTATCATTTCCTTTTCACCACTGCAAGCTTGCCAGGCACGGATTAATTGCTATATAAAACCAAATCCGACATAAATCCAAACAAGCCCAAATTAGGCAAGGCAAGCTCCCATAGGCCCCTTTCCTGAATATTGTGTGAAGGACTATTAATCGGGAGGAATAAAAATGCAACATCAAAATCCGTCAACACACTATCTTGCCTGGCATGAAACATTAGAAATCCATGAGTTGGTGGCTTTCCAATCAATCGGGCTCATGAAACTGAAAAAGGCATATCCCAAAGTTACAGACCCACACTAAAAAGTCTGTATAAGAAAGCGATAAAAGGCTTAAGCAAAAACCTGCAGGATCTTCTCTCTTTTTATCCGATGGCGCCTCATCCGGGCCACAGCAGCAATTACCGTGATGGGGATCTTCCGTTTTATGCTGGTGATGTTTTGGCCCTCTTCAAAACAGGGGTAAGAAACTATGCAATCGCCATTACCGAAACAGCAACCCCTGCACTAAGAGCCGTTTTAAAAAAACATTTGAACAATGCGGTTGATATGCACGCAGCGATCTACTCTTATATGTACCAGAACGGCTATTATCCTTCTTATGATTTAAATAAGCTATTGAAAAATGACGTTAACCTTGCTAATAAAGCACTTGATGAAAAGATGGGCCAGTAAGTGAAACTCGCCGACTGGCGGCCCTTTAGGCGAAGACAGAGATGCAGCTGATTTTGTTTATATTCTTTAAATTGGCCACTGCGTTAACATATTTCCTTGATGACAATTTATATTCCTATACGGAAAAAAGATCCAGAAGCCGAGTGAGCGCTATACTTTCTGGATCTTCCCTTTATAATATGTAAATCTATTCATCTTTTCCTTGCTCCTGGACAAACCCCAATTCATTCCCCGCAATATCTTTAATCGTGAATTTCCTGGTACCGTACGGCGTATCAAATAACTCTTCTACCACTTCTGCCCTGTCCTTTAGCCGCTGCCATAGGGCATCTGTATCTTCCACGGTAAAATTGAACCGCCCATGTGAAGGCGTATTTAAATCTTCCATAACTGCAAAAATTGCGCCATTTTCAGATTCAAAATGGGCATAATTCGGTTTTTCCGGAGGCCATGTGCCTGTAACCTTGAACCCCAGAACATCTGTGTACCAGTCAATCGCTTCGTCTAAGTTACGCACATTTGCCCGGACATGCATCAATCTCGTTTTCATTTGATTGCCCCCTTTTCCTTATACGTAAAGTATACACAATCATACAGGTGCTGACTTCATCATTTTCAAGACTTAGAGGCTGGAAATCAATAATCATTCATAATCTTTTTATGTAACAGGATGCGTTTATGAACCCCCACTTTCCCTCTAGGATCCTCTATCTTTTCACTTAACGATGCCAGATCACGGTCGGCCTGGCGCTCTGATTCAAATAAGTAGTGATGTGCCGTTGATATCGCATATTCCATTTCGACGAGCATACTCGCTGCAAACATGTACTTTTCCCAGTAATCCTGGGCTGAAATATAGCCGTATAAATACTTTTTCCGGTATCGGAAAATCGTTTGCTTATAAACTTTCAGCAGCTGCCGTCTCTGTTTCTCAATACCAGCCATTTTTTAGCTCCTTTTTCAAATATATTTCAGCTTAGAATATGAGGAGCATTTTACCTGTGTTGGATATCATTATCAATAAAGGGATGGGAAATAGGGGCGAACTTCCCGATTAAAGGAAGTGCAGACAACCAAAACGGACTGTTTATGAGAAGAAAATACCACGCCTTTCTAAGCATTCCGGAACAAAATCGCAAGGCGCCCGCTTAGCAGCGTACGCATAAGCGGGGGTACCTGCAGGAAGGTGACTTTCCTTCCGAAGGGGATTACCGCTTATGACGGTAGCCGCTGGCTCCTGGAGCTGGATGACTCCCTTCTCGCTTTATATCCACACCACAAAAAATTTATAATTTCCTTAACCACAAAAAAAAAGCAATTTTTTCTCAAAATTGCTCTTTCCTCATCTTACTTCCTTGATGGTTTTCCATTTGGAGCAGCCTGTGTGCCGCCGCTGCCAAAATCGCCGTTCCAATCGGAAGACATGATTCATCAATATCAAAAACGGGGGTATGGAGATCTCTGTTCACTCCATCCGGTAACGAACAGCCAAGAAAAAACATGGCCCCTGGTATCTTCTCTGTCATGAATCCGAAATCTTCACCGCCAAGCCCGAACGGACCATATTCGACTTTTAAGTCGGGATAAACCCGGTTAGCAGCTTTCACAATCTCCTTGTTGACAGCCGGATGATTATTCAGTGCCGGCTCCCCTCTTTCAAGCATAAATTCAAAACGCCCCCCTAACGCTTCCACCATTTTAAAAACAGCCTTCACCTCAGATACGAGCTGCTCCCTTGCCTGTGGTGTATAGGACCGCATTGTGCCGGTAATCGAGACCTCATCAGGGATGACATTGCTTGCCGTGCCGGTGTGTATTTTCCCAATACTCATGACGGCCGTTTCCAGCGGCGATATCCGGCGGTTGATGATTCCGTAAAGGACTGGCAGCACGGTTGACAGCATCCAAATCGGGTCCTTTGCAAAGTGAGGATAGCCCGCATGACCGCCGGTGCCGAAAATTTTCGCTTCAAACACATCGATATTGGCCATGCTGAAATGATCGTTCACCTGGATCGTGCCTGGCGGCTGCCACGGGCAAACATGGAGGGCTGCCGCAAAGTCCACACCCTCCAACACGCCTTCTTCAATCATGCGCGGAGCCCCTGATTTGCCTTCCTGATCTGTATCCTCCTCCGCCGGCTGGAAAATAAGTTTGACGGTGCCGTTAAAGCGATTGTTATTCTTATCTTCAACAAGCAGGGACGCGGCACCCAGTAACATGGCGGTATGGGCATCATGGCCGCAGGCATGCATGACACCGTCTTTCACCGACCGGTAATCGTGAAACCCGGCTTCCATGATCGGCAGGGCATCCATATCGGCACGGAGAGCGACTGTTGGCCCTTCCCCTGATGAAATTATCGCAGCCACACCTGTCCCGGCAATCCCTGACTGAATTGAATCGACACCGATCTTTTTCAACTTGTCCGCGATGAAACGCGATGTTTCAACTTCCTTGAAACTCAGCTCAGGATTGGCGTGAATATTTCTCCTCCAGCTGACAAGTGATTCATAAAGCCTGTCAGCCCTCTCTGCCAGTTCATGCCTGCTGCCGGTCACGCGGCTCCCTCCTTTTTCGGGCAATTCCCTATACGGCTGTTCCTTCCTTGACCGCTTTGAAGGCCTGTTCAAGGTCATCAATCAAGTCCTCGATATCTTCAATTCCGGCTGAGTAGCGGATCAGCCCTTCAGGTATCCCCATTGCGGCCCGCTCCTCAGGAGTGCATTCGACATGACTTGTCGTTCTGGATGGCCCGACCGTCGTCTCAACTGCCCCGAGATTTGCCGCCCTATTGGCATACTTCAGTTTTGGAAGAAGGTCACGGACAGTTTCCACACCGCCTTTAACCGCAAAACTCAGCATACCGCCGTAGTTTTTCATCTGTTTTTTCGCTATATCATGGCCTGGATGGGTTGCAAGCCCTGGATAGAATACATCTTCGACAAGATCCTGTTTTTGCAGATATTCCGCTACTTTCATTGCGTTGTCACATTGCTGCCGGACGCGGAGGTGGAGGGTCTTCATCCCGCGCAGAAGCAAATAGGCTGCCATCGGGTCGAGAGTGGCCCCGTTTATTTCACGGTAGTGATAAATTTTTTCAACAAGCTCTTCCTTACCGCAAACGACACCTCCGAGTGCATCGGCATGGCCGCCGAGGAACTTCGTCGCACTGTGGATAACGAGGTCCGCGCCAAGCTCAAGCGGATTCTGGTTGACAGGTGTCGCAAAGGTGTTATCGACAATGACAAGAGCGCCCGCTTCCTGTCCTGCCTTGGCCATCCGTTCAATGTCAGTGATTTTGACTGTAGGATTTGTAGGGCTTTCCAGGTAAAGGATTTTACAGCCTTTTTCCACTTGGCGTTCGATTGCTTCGTGGTCTCCTGTATCACATAACTCCACATCAATGTTCAGTCTCGGCAAAAATTCCGTGAAAATTTTATTCGTGCCGCCGTACGTATCCTTGATCGAGACGATTCTGTCCCCAGGAACGAGGAAGGTGGCAATGGTATTGCTGATTGCCGCCATGCCTGTCGAAAAGCTTGTCGCCGCTTCAGCCCCCTCCAGGGATTTCACCTTATCTTCAAAGGCCTGCACGGTTGGATTCGTGTTTCTTCCATAAATGTGCCCTTCTTTATTGCCGACCGCCACGTCATACCACTCATCCATGTCATCATAGCCGAACGATACGCTGTGGACGACCGGCACCTGTGTCGCGCCGTGGACGAGATACTCTTTTTCGCCGTCCCATACTGATTTGGTTCCGATACTTGGTGATTTTTTCATCATCTCAGCTCCCTATATTAGAATTACATCGGTTCTCCGTGGGCAAGGTCACCTGCTTCAGTGCCGCCAAGCACCATCATTTTCGGAGTGACGATCAACTCGCGCGGAAAATCGGCAAGCACTTCACATCCTTTATCAGTCACCAGGAAGGATTCACTGATTTCGACACCATAGTCGCCGTACCAGACTCCCGGTATCATATGGAATGTCATGTTCGGCTTAAGAACCGTTTTGTCCCCCTGGCGGAGGCTGGCCGTATGCTCGCCCCAATCCGGCGGGTAATTCAGGCCTATTGAATAGCCGATCCGCGAATCTTTCACAATTCCATATTTGGAAATCGTGCTGCGCCACACTTCTTCGACTTCTTCACATGTGACACCGGGCTTCACGAAATCCAGCGCATTATTCAACCCTTCCACGACCACTTTTGACAGGTCATTCACTTTCGGGGATGGCGGCCCGATCGATACGGTCCGGGCAAGTGGGCTGTGATACCGTTTGTAGCAGCCGGCAAGCTCGATAATCACCGAATCTTTATTCCGGTACTTCTGATCCGACCAGGTCAGATGCGGAGTCGACGTGTTCTTTCCGGCCGGAAGCATCGGTACGATTGCCGGATAGTCCCCTCCGAACTCAGGCGTCCCGCTGATCAGCTTGTGATAGATTTCCGCAACGACATCGCACTCCCTGACTCCTTCCGCAATGGCATCAATACCCTTTCTCATCGCCGCTTCCACTATTTTGGCGGCTTTTTTCATGTACTCGATTTCCTGCGGAGACTTGATCATGCGGACATCATTGACCAGCAGGGTCGCATCCTGCCAGTTTGCATCCGGCAGCCCTTTTTTCAACCGTTCAAACGCAAGTGCTGAAAAATAGTACGCGCCCATTTCCACACCTATTCTGCTCCTGCTGTGCCCGATTTGCGCCAAAATTTCGGCGGTAAAGTCCATCGGGTGCTTTGTGGAAGAGTGGACATAATCATCTGTATAAGGAATGATATTCTCATGGTAAAGCCAGGTGGTCGCTTTGGCGCCGTTTGCATCCATTTTCCTGCCGATCCAGAGCGGCTGTTCTTCATCAAGGACCAATACAACCATCTGATCGACATAAAACGACCAGCCGTCATATCCGGATATATAGTTCATGTTGGCAGGATCGGTGATGAGAAGGACATCGATCCCCTTTTCAATCATCCGGCGCTTCGTGCGCTGAATCCTCTCCTGAAATTCCCGGAGTTCGAAAGAGACCACGGGAAATCACTCCCTTCCTGGTTGTTTATTTTTTAAATTTTCAATTAATTTAAATGATAATCGAACTCACTCCTTTGAAACAATCGCAAAATTGTATGAAGTTTCAATTCCCAATTTGTACAATATAGATAAGAAATTTTATTTTTTGGATTTCGGCTTCTCCTCTAAAGGCCGAACCCCGATCGACCAAATTTTGATGCTGAGATCAAGCAAAAACACATCATCCGGATTCACAAGGGAAAGCCCGGTAAGTGACTCGATCTTCCTCAGCCGGTACAGCAGGGATTGGCGATGGAGATTCAGCTCCCTTGCAGTCTGGCTGACATTCCCCTTGTTGCGGTGATAAGCGGCGAACGTGCCGACAAGATCCATTGGCCGCTTTTTATCATATTGGAGAATCGGCGCAATGGTCGACAGGATGATTTCCCGCACTTCACTGTCATCCGAAAGCCTGAGCAGCAGGCGGTTCATCTTTGTATCCTCGTAGTTGACAATGTGCCCCGGGCCCTTTTGCCTTCTGCCGAGATCAAGCGCGGTTTTCGCCTTTTCATAACTTTCCTTGAAAACATGAATCCCATCTTCCTCGTGGCCGATGCCCCATGACAGCAAAACACCAGGCAGGAAGTTTTTCAGGCGCCTTTCAGTAAGATCCAGAAACTGGGTGACTATCTGCGTGCCAAGGGGGGGTGGCGCTTCAAAAAAGATGATGACCCGGTTCTTTTCTGACGTTATCAAAAGCCGCTTCTCCACCAGTTCACCGGCATACACAATTTCGTCCACAGCGTAATACATCATACTTTCAAACCAGTGCCCGTACGATTTGAAATCGGGTTTTGCAGCATCAAACAATTCGGGCAGATTTTCCAGTTCACCGACAATACAAACGTAAGGGAGACTGAGATTGAAGCCGAGCATTTTCCCCCGTGACACCATCCGGTCTTTATCCGGTATATCGCCGCTCGCTATACTCCAGATGAAATCATCCTTCAGCCTCATCTCCGTTTCAGCGATGGCATTGTCTTTTAAAAAAGCCAGAGCCGCAGCAGTTGCGGCATGCTCGATGATGTTCACTCCGGATTCATTAATCTCCGGTTTCCCTTCTGAAAGAAACACAACGAGCCAGCCCTGCATGACAGCTGCAGACTGGATTTTCATTTTCAGTGCCAATACTCCATCCAGGTCAGTTGCTTCAAGTTGCTTTTGGAGCGGATGGGTTTCAAGAAGTTCACTTTGATTCCGGTCAGATTGAGTTTCAGGCTCTAACGGGGAAGTTTCTATGGGATTGATCCCTGTATAGTCGGCTTCCTCCTGTTCCGGCACCGGTTCAAGCCTAGTCATGCCCTTACTTTCGATCTGCGGCAGATTTCCTGCTATTAATCCTGCCAGCACATACCGCTCCCATTTCTCCAGCAAATTACCCGGGCATCCGGCTTTCCCTTTCACTTTTCCGTTCTGATCAGTAATTAAAATGGGGAGACCGAGTTCTTTTCTGGCGAACCTTGAAATATCCGAACAGTCTCCTCCTGAAAGTACAAGCTGCAAAAGCTGCTGCTGCAGTTCCTCTGATCTCTTATATTTTTCCTTCTGATGGCGATCCAGAATATCCATGCAATTTTTCGAGATATCAGCAAAACGGATCTCCCACGGAATTTCGATAATCGGAAACTGATGCTGTTCACCGAACTCGATCACACTCTGTGGTATGTCATAAATATGCCGGCCGGTTGCAAGCCCCAGCAGCGTGGCGCCGGATTCAAACACCTCTTTCACAAAATCACGCAAACACGCTTCACTTTGTCCGCATCCGATTCCCGTGCTGAGCACAAACTCATTTTTCCGGACAAAGTTCTCCACCGGCGTCTCCAGCACAGACACCCATTCAACTTTTTTATCCTTGAGACTATTTTCACCTGCGACAACCCTCGCTGCCTGCATGGCCGGCAGGTTGATGATTTCAGCTGCGGATAGCGGCATGAAGGATCCCCCTGTTTACTTTCAGTATTTTCTGTTAATTATAACACATTGGCGGTCAGGGTCTCTTAGAATAAAGAATACTGGCCAATTAACCACTGCAGATTGGTTTCTTTTTTTATAAAAAGACAATCTATTTTAAAACACGCTCAATCGTTTCACGCCGGATAACCATTTTTTCACACCAAATCAGCGCCTTTTCACGCCGTTCCTGTATAGCTGTGTTGCGTGAGTGTCTTTTCACGCGGGACTCCGTGTTTTTCACGCCAAACTCAGCACATTTCACGCGCACTATCCTGCATTTC